>JBDLIC010000004.1:0-67955 GCA_039715075.1 Nitrospirota bacterium | reverse complement strand
TTTTGTGTTAGTTTTTTGCTCTTGAATAAATCATAAGCTAACACGATTAATGCTTTGCATTAAAGGAGACCTTCTTTCTTATTTTATCGGGAATGACGGATAGAGAAGCATAGTTTATAGATAAACTGAAGGGGCAGGTTTCACGTCTGCCCTCGTATTGAATATGCAAAAGGATAAAAACAATGAATAAAGTAAACATAGACAGAATAGCCTTCATCGGAAGGACATATTCAGAATACATGAATCTGTTCGACCTTGATGAGACCATTCTCAGGCACGGGCCGGTACTGGACTGTCCGGCCGGTGCAGCATCTTTTACTGCTGAGGCCTCCAGATCCGGGATTGATGTTACTGCCTGCGATATCCTATATGTCTCAGCCCTGGAAAATCTCATCGAAAAAGGCAGAAACGATATTGAACATATTTACGAGAAACTTAAAGAAGTCCCTCACATGTTTACATGGAACTATTATAAAGATATAGATAATCTCATATCACAGAGAGAAAAGGCACTTGAGATGTTTGCCTCTGATTTTAAAGAAGGATTTGATGAAGGGCGTTACAGGTATGGAAAGCTCCCGGAACTGCCCTTCCCTGATAAACACTTTTCTCTTGTCCTTTCGAGCCACTTTCTGTTTTTATACGGTGACTGGTTCAAATTTGGATTTCATATTGAGTGCCTAAAGGAGCTTGTAAGGGTCTGTTACGGGGAAATCAGGATATATCCGTTAACCGGTCTTGATGCAAAGCCTTATCCTTATCTGGATGAAGTGCTTTCGACTCTCAATGAAAACGGATATAAGGCGGACATAGTCCGGACTCCTTTTGAATTTCAGAAAGGTAGCAACAGGATGATGATAATTAAATGTAGTAATCCCCCTCTTTAGAAAAGGGGAGCCAGGGTGGATTTGAGGGCATCCGATAACGGCAATGATTTCATACAAAAGTGGAAAGAATTATAATTAGAAAATCTCCCCTAACCCCTCTTTGCTAAAGAGGGGAAAAAAGCTGGAGCTGGATCGTCTTTTCCAGAAAGGCAGCAATAAGATGATGAGACTCATTGTTTAACCATGTTGGAGAATATCATTTTTTAATAAATTGAAGATTAGCATAATCGTAATCAAAAGGAGAAAAGGATGATAAAATTACATTTTCGAAAAAGGACTATCACATTAAGTATTATAGTACTCGCCTTTGCCAGCATCTTATTTGTTGCTCAACAGGCCCAGGCCCAGGGGGGGCTTACAAAAATTGCGGATAATGTTTACTCATATGTTGATATAAAAAATGGTTCACCCAAAAACAGCTACGGGGCGAATGCAGGAATTATTATCGGAACAGACGGGATCATTGTTATTGATACTCTCATCTCGTCAAAAGAGGCAAAAAGGTTTATTAAAGACATAAGGGCAGTTACCGATAAACCCGTTAAATGGGTAGTCAATACTCATTACCATCTCGATCATGCATTTGGAAACGCTGAATTTGTAAAACTCGGGGCAACTGTCATATCTCATGACATCTGCAGGCGCAATCTGAAAAACAGAGGTGAAGCCGCCCTGAAAAATGCAGGCAACTACGGCCTGACAGAAGAGGATATGGAGGGTACGGAAATCTCATATCCCGGAATAACGTTTCCTTACAGGATGGAATTAGATACTGGAAATCAAATAGTACAATTGATATATCCGGGACCGTCTCATACGGACGGGAGCATTCTGGTTTATTTGCCTGAGAGCAGGATACTGTTTTCAGGAGACATACTCTTTACTGATTACCATCCCTTTCTGGCAGAAGGAGATATTGGCAAATGGATTAAAGTTCTCGACCGTATTATGACAATGGATATCCGTACGATAATTCCGGGACACGGGCCGGTTTCAGGGAAACAGGACATCACAGATATGAAATATTATCTTCTTGCATTCGATAAAAAAGCAAAAGAGCTGGCCGCCATTTCAACGGATGCTAAATACATTACAGATAAGATTATTAAATCTCTGCCGTGGCGTCCGGAAGGACAGGGGCTCGTCCCGGCGAACATTCAGATGAAATACATTAAAGCCAAACAGTAAAAGGACATAATTATGACGGAATTCAATAAGACAAGATGGGCAGACAACGAATTCGCGAAGGAATACAGGGACAACGCTGATATATTCATTGTTGAGAGGCAGAGGATGATCGGGATCATGGCATCTTTTTACAGATACTTTATTTCCGGCAATAATAAAAAAGAACTCCTCGACCTTGGATGCGGTGACGGTATTCTCATTGAGAGAATTCTTGAAATTGACGGGAACGTTTCAGCAACTTTAGTTGACGCTTCTGATGATATGCTCGTCAAGGCAAAGGAGCGTTTGAAGGATTACAAAAATATAGATTATATCAGGGCCAGCTTTCAGGAGGTAATGGGGCAGGATATTATCCGGAGCAGCTTTGATTTCATCGTCTCCTCTCTGGCAATACATCATTTGACAACAGATGAGAAGATGTTATTTTTCAATAAGATTCATTCGCATTTGCATAAAGGAGGTTACTTCCTGAATATCGATGTTATACTGCCGCCGACAGATACCCTTGAGCAGTGGTACCTGCAAATGTGGAATGAATGGATGGAAGAGCAAAAAAAGCAGTTCAACATCGACAGGGACCTCTTCAAAGATGTGACAAGGAGGTATAAGGCCTATGATGAAAACAAGCCAGATACTCTTGACAGCCAGTTAAATGCTTTAAGGGACATTGGGTTTGTTGAGGTAGATTGTTATTATAAATACGGGGTGTTTGCTGTTTATGGCGGGAAAAGGGTATCAACTGCAGTCATTCCCGAGGTCTTATGATTCCTTCTCACAAGCATCCGCATGAGCAGATAACGTATGTTATAGAAGGTGAAATCGAATTTACTCTCGAGAGTGAAACAAAGATATTGAAAGCAGGTGACGGCGTTGTTATTATGCCGAACCAGGAGCACAGTGCAAAAATTCTATCGAAACCTGCAAAGGCGATAGATGCATGGTATCCCATAAAGGAGGATTATATATAATGTATTCAGAAAGATCGGGCAACTTAAAAAACTCCGCAATCCGTGATATCTTAAAAATCACAGCAAGGGATACGGAAAGATATCATTTGACGGTGAGAGCCCCCCTTCCCTGTTTAATCTTGCTAAATCAGGGAACTATATATACATGAGCACTTTTTCGAAAACTATTGCCCCTGGCTTCCGAGTAGCGTTCATTGCAGCGGATGAAGAAATGATCGCGAAGCTTTCAGTCATCAAACAGGGCACTGATCTGCATACGAATACCTTTGGACAGTATGTAATCAACGAATATCTCGAAAGCGGCTGCTATGATGAACACATACTGCTTCTGAAGAAAGAGTACAAATACCGCCGCGACTGCATGATCGCTGCGATGGAACAATATTTCCCCTCTTCCGTTACATGGAACCGCCCGGGAGGGGGTATGTTCCTTTGGGTGAAATTACCTGAACAGTGTGATGCTAACCAGCTGTTTTCAATATGTATTGACCATAATGTTGCTTTTGTTCCAGGGCAGGAATTCTTCCCTGACAGCTCGGGCAAAAATACCATGCGGCTTAATTTCTCCAATGCCTCTCCTGCAAATATTGAGGAAGGAATTAAAAGAATGGGGAACGTAATGAGTGATACCCTATGAATGTACATGTTACAACAGGACGGTGGCGTCTCGGGCTTGCCCTTTCAATGGTTACAGCATTGATGTGGGGCATACTGCCTGTTGCTTTAAAGGTCCTGCTTGATTATATGGATGCATTTACTGTTACATGGTACCGTTTCTTTGGAGCTGCGGTGCTGATGTCTGCTTTTGTAATCAGGAGAAACAGTATTCCTCCCTTAAATAAATTGAGGAAATCTGTTATTTCCCTTCTTCTTGTCGCCAGTGCCGGACTATGCAGCAACTATATTTTTTACGCAGTTGGGCTTGATCACCTTCCTCCGAGCACGGCAACAATAGTTATCCAGATGGCAACTGTTTTTTTGCTGTTTGGAAGCCTTCTTATATTCAGGGAGAGATTCAGTACAGGGCAATGGGCAGGTTTTCTGGTGCTGCTTATCGGGCTGGCACTTTTTTTTAACGATCGCATCAATGAACTGTTTTCCCGGCTGGGGGAATTTACAACAGGTGTTCTTTTTATATTAGCAGCCGCACTTTTATGGTCAGTCTATGCACTGGCACAAAAACAGCTGCTTAAGTCATTTCGGTCAGAAACAGTCATGCTCTTTATTTTTATTTCAGGAGCACTTCTGTTCTTTCCCTTTGCCAGACCATCCATTGTTCTTAATCTGGACGGCCCGGGGTTCCTGCTGCTCGGTTTTTGTTCTATAAATACTTTTATTGCCTATGGAAGCTTTGCGGAAGCGCTGGACCATCTGGAAGCCTCCCGGGTGAGTATGATAGTGGCTACGACTCCTGTTATTACGGTCGTGGCAATGAAGATATGCTCAGCCCTGTTCCCCCGCTTTATCGAACCGGAACACCTTAACAGCCTGAGTATTGCAGGAGCTTTTATCGTTGTTGCCGGATCCATGATTTGTTCATTAGGCAGAAACAATAAGGTATGATCTATGAACGACATATTAAAAAGGAAATATATGCATCTGATCATGTTTGACATTGACGGGACCCTTACCGGTTCCTTTGAATACGACAGGGAGTGCTTTGTCTCGGCGATCAGGGATCTCCTCGGAACTGAAGATATTGATTCCGACTGGTCCAATTACAGGCATGTTTCGAGTACCGGCATTACTATGGAAGCAATTGAGAGACAGACTGGAAAAGCAGGATCAGAAGAGGAGATGAAAAGGGTTGAATCCCGTTTAATGTTTCATCTTAAACAGAGATATAAGGAATGCAGGGAAGATTTTATTGAAGTGCCAGGTGCAAAGCTGATGCTTGATAAATTGCAGGAGATGGACCATATTGCAATCTCTCTGGCAACCGGATGCTGGGCTGACGAGGCCCTTTTCAAACTTGACCATTCGGGATTTAATATGTCCTCAGTCCCTATGGCATCTTCAACTGATGCCGTCGCGCGCGAGGACATCCTGAAAGCATCCTTGCAAAAGGCAAAGGAATCAAATGGAGTAAAGGAGTTCAAATCCGTTACATATATAGGAGACGGGATATGGGACCTTAATTCCGCACTTAAACTCGGTTATAACTTCATAGGGATCGGGGAGAGGCTGCGCCCGCTCAAAGGAAACGGCCTGAGACATGTTTATGAAAATTATACGGACATTGACGCTTTCATGAAAAGTCTGGAAGAAATACATCAAGGGATCACTTAAGTCTGGTTTCCCAGGGAGAAGACAATGAAAAAACATACTCAATGCGTACACAGCGGCACATATAATGAAAAGGAGGTACGGGGAGTAAATACTTCTATATTCACATACTCTGCATTTGAATATCTCGACAGGCCCTGTCTATCCACGTTATTTCAATACGCCTAACCAGAGGACACTCATCGATAAGCTGCGCGCGCTCGAAAACACGGAAGACGGCCTCTTCCGTCTGTCTGCAGGGATTGAAGATGTATCAGACCTCCTGTCTGTCTTGAGCAGGCGCTGGTTTAACAAATATAGGGAAACCTCAATATTATGTTTGACATTTATCTGTAACGGCTCTTATAATTATCCCTTGATTTTCGATTAACAGGAGATTACATGTCAGATTTATTTGAAAAAACAGAAATAAATAATATGATTCTAAAAAACCGTTTTGTGCGTTCTGCAACATGGGTGGGGCTCGCAGGAAAGGACGGTTCCTGCACTCCACAGTTAACAGACATGATGGTGAAACTGGCAGAGGGCGGTGCTGGTTTGATAATAACCGGATATGCCTTTGTACAGTCCGCAGGCCAGGCAGGGCCTTTTCAGCTGGGTATTCATAAAAATGATTTTATTCCCGGTTTTAAATCAATGACAGAAGCTGTCCATCAAAGTAATGGAACGATCGTACTTCAGCTCGCGCATGCAGGTTGCCAGGCCAGCCTGAAACTCACCGGAGATGAGCCATCAGGACCATCCGCCCTTGAGATTAATGGAAAAGCAATATGCAGGGCAATGAGCATTGAAGATATAGCAGAAACAGTCAGGGCATTCGGGGATGCAGCTGCCAGGGCAAAAGAGGCCGGTTTTGACGGAGTCCAGATTCATGCTGCACATGGTTATCTTCTAAGCCAGTTCCTCTCACCGTTTTACAACAGGAGAGAAGACGATTATGGCGGCAGCATTGAAAACCGTGCACGTATTATAATTGAATCATACAGATCAGTCAGGAATGCCGTGGGTAATGACTTCCCTGTTTTAATAAAGATAAACTCTGAAGACTTTCTGGAAGACGGACTCAATGTTGAAGAAATGATAGTGGTCTCCCGTATGCTCGAAAAAGAGGGCATCGATGCGATTGAGTTAAGCGGAGGCACGATTCATTCTGACAGAAAGCTGAGACCGGTAAGGCCCGGCATGCCTGAATCAGATAAAGAGGTTTATTACCTGGAAGCCGCAAAATTATTCAAGTCCGAAATCACTGTCCCGTTAATGCTCGTCGGTGGTATCCGTTCTTTTGAAGTTTCTGAAAAATTGTTAACCGAAGGGACCACTGACTATATATCGATGAGCCGTTCTTTCATCCGGGACCCTGATCTGATCAACAGGTGGGAATCAGGTAAAGAAATACAATCAGCATGCATGTCCGACAATGCGTGTTTCAGGCCTGGCTTAAGGGGTACAGGAATTTATTGTGTAAAGAAAAAAAGCTGTCAGCCGTCAGCTTTCAGCGGTCAGCTAAAAAATAAGAGCTGATAGCTGACAGCTAAACTAAAGCAGGTGCTTTCGTTTTTTTTTTAAGGCTGAGAGCTGATAGCTGACGGCTGACAGCTTAGTACTATTAATGGTAAGATATCTCATTTCAGAAAGGCGGCCCATTTTATGTTTCCATATTATCTAAAGGCAAAAACTATCTCTGATGCATGGTTTCAGCTCCTCTATAATATATTTGACAATTCATATACACAGCAGATCCAGAAGGGATCTTTTGAGAAAGAGCAGTACCGTCTCCAGTTTCCCGGTATGGCAGTTTTTATTGAGCACCCTGACCAGGATATGGTCCCTGTGATACCCCCGGCCCTCGGCATTCCGTCCCCTACAACAATGGAATATATTGAAGACTACTTTGCAAATTACCTGATGGACCCGGAGCTGACCGAAAATGAAACCTACAGGTATTCCAGCCGCATACATTATCCAATGCCCAAGGGAGGAACACAGCTTGAGCGGGCCATCGCGATGTTGAAAGAAACACCACTTACAAACCAGGCGGTTGTAGAAATTGCCACACCAGAGGATTATGATGTCTGCTATGGCAATGACGGCAACTTTGATCCTCCCTGTCTACGTCTTCTGGATTTCAAAGCAATACCCCGGGGGGATGATCTTGTGCTTACCGTAACCTGCTATTTCCGCTCCTGGGATTTATGGGCAGGGTTCCCGTCCAACCTGGGCGGAATAGAATTATTGAAGCAGTATGTTGCTGAAGAAGCAGGATTGAAAAGCGGACCGATGTATGTCTACAGCGCAGGCGCACACATCTACGGATACCAGGAAGATATTGCCAGAATACGTACGCTTAAAAAATGAACTATTCTGCATCAAGCTCATTTGTTTTTTTTCTATAGCATTAAGCCTCCCGCACCTTGTCCATCTTTAGCCTATATTTCAATTAGTTACAGGAATAAATCAAAATAAGACTTGACAGATAATTATAATCAGTTTAATATTTAACTGTATATAATATTAGACATAGACCAATTGTAAGAGGAGTACAATAATAGATGGAATCAAATTCTACATTAAATAGACGCGAGAGAAAGAAGCTGGAAACCAAACAGAAGATCATAAAGATTGCAATGTATTTATTTCGCAAAAATGGTTTTGATTCAACCTCTATGGAGCAGATCTCGGAGGACGTTGATATCTCAAAGGCCACCCTTTACAACTACTTCCCTGTCAAGGAAGCTATCATAAGTGAATACTGGCAGAACAATGTAAAAGAGCTCAAACTTCAGCTCCTCCAGATGATCCAGCTGCTCCCTGATACGAAAAAAAGGCTGGAAAAAACTTTCACAAAAGCAGCCTCCGAATTGTTCAAATCAAAACAGGACATCTATAAAATATATCTGAGTTTCTGGTTCAAGAATATCGCCAACCCATCATACAGCAAAAACCTTAAAAGCGGGTTTGAAGACATATTCACCATGATAATAAAACTCGGCCAACAGGGGGGAGATATCAGAAGAGATATATCTGTTGAATTGATGGTCAAGCATCTTGAGGTCTCTTTTCTGACAGCATGCATGAGCTGGCTCTCTGACCCGAAACTCTTCCCCCTCGAAAAGACCCTGACAGAGACGGTCTCGATTTTTATTGAAGGCAGCGGAACAGGTGCCAGGAAGGCCAAATCAAAAACTCCTGCTAAAGGTTCTTCCGGAAATCTGGACCAGGGGTCGTTGTTATAATTTATTCTCCTATCACTATCCTTATATCGCAGACAGAAGGTAACTAATCCTTTAAACAACAGGAAAAGAAATTGACGAATAGCGATTGACGAATTACGAAGTAGTAATAACCTCGTCATTCGTCAATCGTAGTTTTTAAAAGGTGAAGATCATCTGCGGTGATGTAAATGGTCCGGTTACCCATCTTTTAATTACACCTGTTAGTCGGACAATACATCTTCGCATTTCTCCCGCAGACGGTTTTGAGTAGGCTATTACTTCCTGATACAGAGAGACCGAGGCTTTTTATTTCTGACTGGAGCTGCTCGCAAGTGCCGTTTCCTCCGAGGTATCCATTTATACGGGCTGCTGCCGAAGAAGCTATGAGACTCTCAACATCAGGATAAATTCCTGTCAGTTCATCCAGGATTCTCGGGTTTGTGCGGAGGTTATGTTTCTGGTGGTAGTCTTTGGCAAGATAGAACTCTTTGAACGGGAGTATTTCTGTGATGATTCTTCTGTTCATGTTTGAGGCAATCTCTTCTTTTGACGCTTCCGCCGCCCTTTTCTGTCCGTCATCGTGATAAAAAATAGCCGGTCTGTATTGTGAAGACCATGGCCTGATTGTAGGACTGTGGCCCTCCCAGAACATCCCCACCAGTTCCTCATATGATATCAGGGACGGATCATAATCAACCTGGAAGGCCTCTGCATGATCTTCAAGCATCCGGTATGTAGGGTTGTCCGATGTCCCGCCTGCATAGCCGACACGAGTCCGAATAACTCCGTTCATACTCCCGAACTGGGAGTCAGGGCCCCAGAATCACCCCATTGCAAACGTTGCTGTTTCTATCTTATCGGGTATTACCGTATCAATCGGCGGTATACTTTTATTATTTTCAATCAATGGTTTTACCATGGCAGTAACACCTCCATTGTCGTCAAGGGCAGGATAAGCTCCTCCGGGGAAAAGGAAGAACGGGATAAATACAATAATGATCATTCTTAGCATCATCTGTGCCTCTTACTTTCATCATACAATGAAAAGCGGACGATTGGCAATAGGCTATATTTATGAAAGAAATAGAAGGTTTTAACTGATTTGTTTTTAGTGAAAGTAATAATTATTTACTTGCATTTAATTTTTTGGTTCAGGCGCCCGCGTTATAGTTTCAGCCCTTTGAGCGCTGATTTTTTTACGCCAATACCAGGACACTGCTCAACAGAAAACCCCGCAGCTATGAGTCCCCGTCGAACAGCTCCGGCAACAGTAAAGGTGGCAAAGGTTCCACCTGTCACTGTTTTTTCTCCTATCGCAATAAGAAGCTCATGCCGCCACATGGCAGGATTTTTCTTCGGTCCATGACCATCCAGGAACCATGCGTCACAGGGAACTGTTAGTGCATGGACCATTTCGAGGGCCTCACCAATCCAGAGATTCAGGGACACGATTCCAAAAGGCCGGGTGAGTTTTATCCGGTGCCACCCCGGTTTGGATATGTCGATGCTGCTGTAGGTCCGGACAAGCTGATCAATAAGCGGACCAGCCTCTGTTCTGAATCCGTTGAGAATGGATGCCATTCGCTCAAAAGTGACCGGATGCAGTTCAACGGAATTGTAGGTAATCTCTATGTCCGTGATGCCGCAATTGTCCAGGAAATCCATGAGGGCAATCAGTAAACGGCCTGCGCCAAAGCCGGTTTCACCTATTCTGAATTCTTTCCGCCCCTGCCCTGCGGCAGAAAGAATATCAATGATGCCTGCACCCCGAAAATAGATATGCTTCGCTTCTTCGATTGCATTTACTACATCGAAATAGCGGTCATCATAATGTTCATTAACAAGATAGGGAGGAATATGCACGGTCAGGACACTAGATCTGAACTTTCATAAGTCATGAGCCATTGTAACATGGGAACGGGGAAAAATCTGTATACTATCTGTTAGCCGTCCAATTAACACTTAAGGAGATACAAATGGATATAAAATATTTAGCAGTACTTCTTGCAGTATTTGCTATATACTTATTTGTGAAAAAATAATAAAATTGCTGACAGATTAAAAGGCTTTCTTCTCTCATGCTCTCGATGCACCTGTGTTAAAGAGACTGGGGACAATTTTTAACCATATAACCTACTGGAAATGAATATGTTTACTGCCATAAAAATAATATATACATTCCGCTCTGATCATGCAGAATATTAGAGACCGTATTGAACTCCGTTTTTCAAATTTCGGATACATAGTAAACCGCCGTCCATGGCTCTTCATTCTCGGAAGCCTTCTGGTCGTTGCCTCACTGGTCTCACAACTTCCGCATATTATAGTGGACACATCGGCAGAGGGGCTTCTTCACAAAAAGAACCCTGCCCTCGTGACCTACGAGTCCTTCCGTCAGCAATTCGGCAGGGACACGATGGCAATAGCAGCCATTGATTCGGGAAATGTATTTAATGCTGCCTTCCTCCGCAAACTTCAGGAGTTCCATTCAGCCCTCGAAGAGGAGGTCCCCTTTCTTGATGAGGTCACGAGCCTGGTCAATGCCGATCATATTTATGGTGAAAGTGATGATCTCATTGTGGAGGACCTGCTGGAAAGCCTTCCTGAAAATGAAGCTGAAATGAAGGACCTCAAATCACGCGTCCTTTCGAATCCTCTTTACCGTAACGTTCTTGTTTCCGGTGACGGTTCCTTTACGGTTGTGATTATCAAACCTCTCCTTTTATCTCCTGCAGGAAAGGATCTGTCATCCAACACATCTTCACAGAAATTGAGTGAAAAGGAGGTGACCGCATTTGTGGACAGCATCAGAAAAGTCATCAGTCGTTTTCATTCTCCTGATTTCCCGATTCACCTCGGTGGTGATACGACAGTAGAGGAAGTGTTGAAGGGCATGACCGTAAGCACCATGATGCGCTTCACAGGCTACACCACTCTGGTAATCATAATTATATTTGCGTTCCTGTTCCGCAGGATATCCGGTGTCCTGATTCCTCTCGTAGTCGTCAATTTCGCCTTGTACTCAACACTGGGACTGATGGCTGCATTCAGGGTACCGATCACCCTGAACACAACAATACTGCCTTCCTTTTTGCTTGCAGTAGGTATCGGCGATTCGGTCCATATCCTGGCAATATATTACAGGCATCTACGAAAACACGGGAACAGATCAGAGGCAATATCCTTTGCACTCGGACATTCAGGCCTTGCAGTGCTCATGACCAGTCTTACCACAGCAGGCGGGCTTTTATCATTTGTCACTTCAGGCATTGAACCGGTCACCAACCTTGGTATTTTCGCTGCAATAGGGGTAATGCTGGCACTCGGCTTTACACTCGTGACGCTCCCTGCCCTTCTGTCTGTCACCCCGCAGAAAAAACAGAAGCCTTACACTGATGATACATCATTGTCAAAACTTGATAATATGCTTGCCGCTATAGGCGATTTCGCCACTCGCTATCCATGGAGAGTGGTAATAGTAAGCTGCTGCCTTTTCCTCGGTGCATTACTTCTCGCCCTCCAGCTCAGGTTCACACACAATTCCCTGATCTATCTGAAAAAGGATGTCCCGGTACGTGTGGCAACCGAACTGATAGATGATAAAATGAACGGCTCTATTGGTGTTGAATTCCTGATCGATACGGGAAAGCCCTATGGACTGTATGAGCCGGAGGTAATGAAAAAAATAGAAGAGGCACAGCATCTTGCAGAGGAAATGGTAATAGAGGGAAGGAAAGTGGGCAGGGCCTCGGCAGTCGCAGATATTATAAAGGAGATCAATCAGGCACTACATGGCGGGAAAATAGATGAATATAGAATACCTGGTGACCGTGAACTGATCGCGCAGGAATTGCTCTTATATGAAGTAGGAGGAGGTGAAAACCTTGAAAAGTTTATTGACCGTGAATACAGAAGAGCACGGATATCCGTGATAGTACCCTGGGTAGATGCAGTTGCTTACAACCATGTGCTTTACGATTTTGAGCAAAAGATGCGCGGCCTTTTTGCAGGTCACGCAACCGTCACTCTGACAGGCATGGCCGCAATCATAATGCGCACACTCGCATCGATAATCCGGAGCATGTCCGAAAGCTATCTGATTGCAGGCTGTGTTATCTCAATACTCATGATACTGCTGATAGGCAATGTCCGTCTCGGCCTCTGCAGCATGGGGCCTAACTTCTTCCCGATAGTGCTCGGACTCGGATTAATGAAACTTACAGGAATTCCCCTCGACTACTCAACCATAATGGTTGGTGGAATCGCCATCGGCCTCGCAGTAGACGACACCGTCCATTTCATGCACAACTTCCGCCGCTATCACGACAAGTGCGGAGATGCCCGGGAGGCAGTACGCCGCACACTGACAACATCCGGCAGGGCAATGCTCTTCACCACCATAATCCTCGCAGCCGGTTTTTTTATTCTTTTATTTGCAGAGCTGAAGAGTACATTCAACTTCGGACTCATTACCGGTTTCACCATCTGTATGGCACTTGTTGCTGATTTTTTGTTAGCACCGGCAATGATGGTTCTATTAACAAAAAAAGACTGAACATACATGCTCTTATTGATATAAAAGTTCACTCCTCCAATTATTTCCAATTATTTCACTTGATCAACAAATGTAAATCATGTACGATAACTCAAGGATTTAATCAATGAAAAAAGTATTGTTAATTTATTCTCTACTCATTCTATTTATCCCGACTTTCCTTCAGGCCGAAACAGTTAATTTTGAGGAACAGTATACGTATGACGCGAGTGATGCTGACAGTAAGTTGACATGTCGGGCCATATCATTATTGGAGGTCAAGAAGATTTTACTCGAAAAGCTCGGCACTTACCTTGAAGCAAAGACTGAAGTTGTTAATTTTCAGCTTACGAGAGACGAGGTTACGACTTTGACGGCCGGGATTATCAAAACAGAAATTGTTAATGAGAAATGGGATGGAAAGACTTATGAGCTTATTGCAAAGATTGAGGCTGACCCTGACGCTGTTGCTAAATCGATTGATGAATTAAGGAAGAGCCGGGAAGGCAGGGAGATGATCTCAAAACTGAAAAACGTTAATGCACGGTCAATTGAAAAAATAGAAGAATTGAAGGATGAGCTGGAGAGGGTCCAGAAAAATTTAATAAATCTTAATAGTGACTACAGTTCTGCATCAAAGGTTCTGAGTGCATGGGAATTATATGAATCAGGTTTGCAGTTTATACGTGAAGAAAGACACAGTGATGCTGTATCAGCTTTTAATGAAGCAATAGAGATTCAGCCCAATTATATATACTTTTATCAAAGAGGCAAGGTACATATGAAATTGAAACATCATGAAAATGCAATACAGGATTTCAATAAAGTGCTCAGCCTGAATCCTGATGTAAAAGATGCCTATTTTCAAAGAGGAAGAACTTACCGGCGAATGGGAAAGAAGAAGACCGGATTGAATGATATCAGAAAAGCAGCAGAGCTTGGCAGTGGAAATGCTGTAAGATGGCTGAAAATGAAAGGTAAATTAAGAAGAAGGAGGACCACAAATGAATGATAATTCTAAACGACTCAAAATGTTTGCCGGATTGATTCTTGTTTCAACCTCACTCATCATGCTCATTGCAGGATGCGCAACTGTCGGCCAGGACTTTCCGACATCCAGAGTCTCTGATATTAAAATAGGACAGACCACCCAGAATGATATACGTAGCATGTTCGGTTCACCATGGAGGGTAGGTATTGAGGACGGTCAGCGCACATGGACATACGGCAAATATGGTTACGGTCTATTTACCGAGAAGAACGCGAAGGACCTTTTGATCCGTTTTGATGACAATGGTATTGTTGCTTCTTATACGTTCAGTACTACTGAGCATGATGAATAAGATTTTTGGCAGGCGATACAAACCGATATAACTATTTAATTACAGGGAATTATATCTATTAACATCATATTAAACTTTAACGACCAGCGGGTCTTTGATTCCTGCCTCCTTAAACCCCTTTGCCCGAAACAGACAACTGTCACACTTCATACAGGGAGAATATAATCTGTGTTCTGAGTTCTGTGCTCTTTGCTCTGCTTCCGGATCATAACAGCTCCATGTCAGCGAATAATCAACACCCAGTTCCGTACCTTTTTGAATAATCTCCGCCTTTGTAAGTTTTATCAATGGAGTATGAATTTTGAACCTGACCTTTCCTTCCACAGATGCCTTTGTCGCAAGGTTTGCCATATCCTGAAATGCCTTTATATATTCAGGCCTGCAGTCAGGGTATCCACTGTAGTCAACGGCATTTGCCCCGATAAAAATATCCTCTGCTCCAAGAGTCTCTGCCCAAGCAAGAGCAAAAGAAAGAAATATGGTATTCCTCGCCGGAACATATGTAACAGGAACAACAGAAGAGTTTTGAGTCTGGAGTGATGAGTTATGCTCTACGTCTTTCTTTTGTTCTTTACTCTTAACTCTTGACTCCTGACTCTTAACTCTCTTCGGTACTTCAATATCAGCGGTCAGAGCTGAACCGCCCATGTCATTAAGGTTAATATTTATCAAGAAATGTTTATTTACATCATATTTATCTGCATTCATTTGTGCAAGCTCAAGCTCAATATTATGCCTCTGCCCATAATCAAAACTGAGAGCATAAACTTCATACCCTTCAGATTTGGCCAAAGCCAGTGTAGTCGTAGAATCAAGCCCGCCACTCAAAAGTACTACCGCTTTTTTCATTAAATATGCCTTATAAAGGTTAACTGCATTATTGACTCCTCAACTTGTATTCCCCACTTTAGTAAAGGGGGGCTAGGGGGGATTTTTCAATGATGTAATTATAAAATCCCCCTTAATCCCCCTTTTCCAAAGGGGGAGATATAAAAGGATAACTTTTCATGAAATATTAATCCAAAATTCGTAATTCTTAATTATTCTTTATGCCCTATTTTTTCCTCTGTCCCGTCCAGAAGAGCCCTGATATTCGTCTTATGCTTATAAATAATTATTAGTGCCAGCAGTATCCCGAATATAATTTTTATGCCGGAAGCTCCGAACATTAATAATAAAAAAGGCATTATGCTGACTGATATAAGTGCGGACAGAGATGAGTATTTAAATGATACTGCAGCCGCAATCCAGACAAGAAGCATGAGGCCCGCAACAGGAGGGCTGTAAACGATCATCACTCCAAAACCTGTAGCTACACCCTTCCCGCCCCGGAATTTCAAAAAAACGGACAGCATATGTCCCAGCACAGCTGTCAGGCTGATAATGCCAAGCCACAGATCCTCCGTTCCAGCAGGAATTCCGGTCTCAGAGCCGGGCTGCACAACTTTAACCAATACAATTCTGCACAGAATTACTGCCACTGAACCCTTAAGAATATCGCCGAGCAGGGTAAGAATTGCCGGCACCTTACCTGCTGACCTCAGTACATTTGTGGCGCCTATATTCATGCTGCCGACACTTCTTATATCAATACCGCTGCCCTTTGTAAAAATAATGCCAAAGGGGATTGAACCGAGAAGAAAGGCAACAGGTATGAGTAGATATAAAAGAATGTTGCCTGAAAAAGCATTCTCCATTATATTCTTTTCCAAAAAAGAATAAAGTACTGGACACCGGATATGACACCAAGGACCATGGCTGTCCATAATAAAGCAATGCCCAGGGAATAAAAATCAATGTCTGGCATTATTCTGTCCAGAAGAAGCGTCTTCTCGATGAAGAGTACAAGTATGGCTGCTATCTGGCAGCCCATTTTTATCTTGCCCCCCATTTCAGCCGGGATCATGATGTCTTTTGATAATGCGGCTATGCGCAGACCGGTGACAATAAATTCTCTCGCGATTATTATAATTGCTATCCATGCAGGGATCGTGGCTGTATCAACCAGCAGGATAAGCGCAGAGATAACCAGCAGTTTGTCCGCTATCGGATCAAGGAGTATGCCGAGTTTTGTTACCTGCCTGGTCTTTCTTGCGACATATCCGTCCAGCAGGTCGGTGAGAGAAGCGATACTGAACAGTATGGCGCCAAGCAGGGGATTGTCTGTAGCAACAAGTACAAAAGGAAGAATTATCAATATCCTGCTTAAGGTTATAATGGTCGGAATGCTAATCAAATGATTCCCCTGATACATTCTTCCATAGGACCGTCGATTTCAGTATCAGATCAGTAAATTCCCTGACAGCCCCTCTGCCACCGTTTCTTCTGGTAACAAGATCCGCCAGTTTTTTTGCCTCTTCCTCAGCATCAGCAGGGGCCGCGGACAGCCCTGCCCTCTTAAGCAATTCCTGATCAACAACATCGTCACCCATAAAGGCGACATTCTCATCTTTACATTTATATTTTTTCAAAAGCTTTTCATAGACCTGTGATTTTTTGAATATCTTCTGATATACCTCGGTGATGCCAAGCTCCTTTGCTCTTAATTCCACAACCTTTGATCTCCTGCCCGTTATAATCGCTATCGTTATCCCGGCCCTGCCGATCATTTTAATACCATGACCGTCACGAACATGGAACCTTTTATACTCATTCCCCTTATTATCAAGCAGAATGCTCCCGTCAGTCATTACACCATCCACATCAAGGATTAAGAGCTTAATTTTTGTCGCCTTTTCTTTTATGCTTTTTTTGATCATTTCTTTAATTCGTAATTTGTAATTGATAATTTATCGTCTTATACTATCCCTGCCCTCAAAAGATCATGCAGGTGGATTATGCCATCAATATTGTTTTTTTCATCAGCAACTACAAGGACGGTAATGGAATGCTTTTCCATGACTGCGACCGCCTTTGCTGCCAGAGTATTTTTGGACAGCACTTTCGGTTTGTGCGTCATCACATCTCCGGCCTTGTGAGAGAAGAAATCCTCGCCCCACTTTTCGAGTCCCCTCCGCAGGTCCCCGTCTGTAATAATTCCCATCAGCCTGGAATCATCGTCAACAACAGTCGTAATCCCCAGCCTCTTTGAAGAGATCTCAATGATTGCCTCCCGCATCAGATTGTCAAGTTTGACTGTCGGTACTGAATCACCCGTATGCATAAGGTCCTTTACTGTCAACAGGAGTCTTCTGCCGAGGTTTCCTCCGGGGTGAATAATGGCGAAATCATCTTCGGTAAAACCCCTTTTATTTAAAAGTGTAATAGCGAGTGCATCTCCCATCGCAAGGACAGCTGTTGTAGATGCTGTTGGGGCAAGGCCCATCGGACAGGCTTCTTCTTTTACCGATACATCCAGGGTAACATCGGATGCCCGTGAAAGCGCTGATTTATGGTTTCCTGTCATGGCAATTATTTTCATATCAAGTCTCTTCAGTGTCGGCAGTATCGTTACGATCTCTTCTGTTTCCCCGCTGTTTGAGATAGCAATAACAACGTCATCCCTGGTAACCATTCCTATATCGCCATGGCTCCCTTCAGCAGGATTGAGAAAAAAAGCAGGAGTGCCTGTAGATGCAAGGGTTGCCGCAATCTTCTTTCCAATAAGGCCGGATTTTCCCATGCCTGTCACCACGATCTTGCCGCAGCATGAATACATAATATCGATTGACTTTATAAAGCTTTCATCAATGCGGTCGATAAGAGCTTCAACGGCCTGTGCCTCAATCCTTAAAATGTCTTTTGCCTGATCAATAGTTTCTTTCATGGATATTTTCTGTATCTTTTCTACCAGCGATGTAAAAGCTGGTTAACTTCCATTAATTGTTTCGCCAAAATCTCAAAATCGTCGATCTTCAGCATATTGGGGCCATCGCATGGGGCCTTGTCAGGGTCCTCATGCACTTCCATGAAAACCGCATTGCAGCCGGCGGCAACTGCAGCCCTTGAAAGCGGCACTATAAACTCTCTCTGTCCGCCGGAACTGCTGCCCTCTCCTCCAGGGAGCTGCACACTGTGGGTCGCATCATAAACAACCGGAAAACCGGTTCTCTGTATAATCGGGATAGAACGCATATCCACAACAAGATTATTGTACCCGAATGACGCTCCTCTTTCAGTGATTAATATATTTTCATTACCCGTTGAAAGTGCCTTGCTGACTATATTTTTCACATCACCCGGCGCCAGGAACTGTCCCTTCTTAATGTTCACGGGTTTCCCTGTTTTGGATGCAGCAACTACTATATCTGTCTGCCTTGATAAAAATGCCGGGATTTGCAGAACATCCAGTACTTCTGAAGCCCTGCTTATTTCGCTTTCTGAATGTATATCAGAAAGGACAGGCAGTCCTATGTCATTCCGGACTCTTCCAAGGATTCTTAAACCCTCTTCAATTCCCGGGCCCCTGAACGAATCGATGGACGTCCTGTTGGCCTTGTCATACGAGCTTTTGAATATTAATGGTATGTTGTTTTTTGCAGAGTACTCTTTTAATCTTTCGGCAGCCCTCAGGGTTGATTTCTCATTTTCGATGACACAGGGACCGGCGATGAATGCAAGGGGATTGTCCCCGCCTATCTTTATGTTCCCTATCTGAACTTCCCTGGTTGTCATCAATTTAACTTTAATAGGTCGGAATAAAAAGTGCCCTATTTCTTTGGCGCATGAATCGCGGCATCATGGACATCTTCAGCAGCTTCCATGATTCCTTCTGCCAGAGTCGGATGTGAATGAATTGTATGTGCAATGTCTTTTACTGTCAAACCCTTTTCCATTGCTAAAGCAATCTCATGTATAAGATCAGACGCATGGGCACCTATTATATGAGCTCCCAGTATCTTATCAGTCTCCTGATCGGCAATGATCTTGAATAGACCCACAATCTCTCCCATTGCATGGGCTTTTCCGAGGGCCCTGAACTGGAACCTTCCTACTTTATATTTCAGCCCTTTCTCAACAGCCTGTTTTTCCCTGAGACCAACCGAGCCTATTTCAGGACTGGTAAATATCGCGGCAGGGACAACATCATAATTAACTTTGGAGTTTCCTCCCATAGCATTTTCAGCAGCCACTGTCCCTTCAGTCGAAGCAAGATGGGCAAGCATTATGCCTCCAACAACATCTCCGATAGCATAAATCCCCTCAACATTTGTCTGCATTGTGGAATCAACAATTATATCACCGCGCTGCCCTGTATTCACACCAACCGCTTCAAGTCCTATATTCCTGCTGTTTACGGCACGCCCGATTGATACGAGCACTTTTTCCGCTTCCACTGTTTTTCCATTGGACAGCTGGACCGAAACACCATCTCCCTTAACGTCTACCTTCTCGACACTCGTCTCTTTCAGTAATTTTATCTTGTTTTTTTTCAGTTCTCTTTCGAGTATTGCAGATATCTCTTCATCCTCTGTTGAGACGGCATTCGGCATCATTTCGACCATCGTAACTTCAGAACCGAATTCTTTATATATGAATGCAAATTCGCACCCTATTACACCTGCTCCGACTATAAGAAGACTTTTTGGGATTGAGTCAGGATTGATGGCATGATCACTTGATAGTATCCTTTTCCCATCAAAAGGGAAAACCGGTATCTGTGCCGGCTTCGAACCGGTGGCTATGATTATTTTATCTGTTTCAATTTCCGTTGTTGATCCTTCCTTATTTGTAATCTTTATCTTTTTCGGACTAACAATTTCTCCTCTTCCCTCAACAAGGTTTACACCCCATGATTTAAAAAGCCCGCGAATACCCTTTATCTGTGTCCCGACGACCTTATTCTTTCTCTCAACTATCTTCTCGATGTTTGGAGAGATCGTTCCTTCAAGCTCCAGTCCGAAGCTCTTTGCGTTCCTCGTCTTGTGAAGCACTTCAGCTGATGCGATAAGTGTCTTTGTAGGGATGCATCCCCAGTTAAGACATGTTCCTCCAACTTCGCTCTCTTCAATGACCGTTACATCGGCCCCCATCTGCGCAGCCTTAAGTGCGGCTACATAGCCTCCCGGACCTGCTCCCAGAACTGTTACTTTCATTATTTAAGCTTCACCTCTTCTTCAATATATTTTTCGTACTCATCAGCATCCAGAAGGCCTTCAAGCTCTGAATCATCCTCAACCTCAATAATCGCAACCCAGCCTTTTTCATAGGAATCTTCATTAATAATTTCCGGAGAATCTCCGAGCTCTTCGTTAAACTCTACGACGGTTCCGCTTACCGGACTGATTACCGATGAGGTAGCTTTTGTCGACTCTATCTGTGTCAGTTCCGTACCAGCTTCTATGGTTGAATCGATTTCAGGCGTATCAACATAAACGATGTCTCCAAGGGACTCCTGGGCATAGAATGTTATTCCCACAGTTGCCTTGTTGCCTGATACCTTTACCCAGGTATGCTCTTTGTGATATTTAAGATTATCAGGATACATTTTGACCTCCTTGTTTTATCAGGGTTTGCCCGTGATAAGTTTTATCTTTAGTGAGTGAAATTCTATACTTGGAAAACTATTTTGTCAAGAAAAACGGGTCGTAAGAGCCTGTCGGACTTAGGAAGTAATCTACTGCAAAATGGCTAAATTTGCTCATATTTCCATGGTTTTTCGTTAAATAGCTCTACTATTCGCCTCAAAACCTTGAAAATCTGTTCTAAATTTATCCATTTTTCGTGACGATTCCCTAAGTCCGACAGGCTCTTAATTGACCAGGTCATTAATGATTTTCCTTGAAGAAGAGCTGGTCCATTTTTTGTACCCCGTATTCTTGTGCCTTACTATTCCCTTGCTGTCTATCATATAAGAAGTCGGCAGACCCATAATTTCATATGATCCGGCTGACGAACCCTCTGTATCGGACAGGACAATAAATTCAGCAGGCATCTCTTTCATATAGCGCTTCAGTTTTTCCATAGACCTGTCGATTGATACCGAAACAATCACCAGACCTTTGTCCTTATATTCATCATGAAGGGTGTTCAGTTCGGTCCTCTCTTTTCTGCAATATGGGCACCATGTGGCCCAGAAATTCAACAAAACTGTTTTTCCTTTAAAAGATGCTATCGATACCTCATTGCCTGACAGGTCCTTCAGAGAAAGATCAGGTGCCGGCTGGCCTATCATCCTTCCGGAACTGTAAGGATTTGTCCCTTCAGCATATTCATTAAACAGAACCGCAGAAAGCGTGATAGCCAAAAAAACAACACCTATGGTCAAAAGAATTTTTCTTTTCATTATTATTGTCCCTTACAATAAAGATTTTTTAGTAGTTTAAAATAGTAACTGATATTAAATTGTTATATCAAGAGGCACTGATTTGAGAGAGGTGAGTTTTATTCTCCCAATGTTAAAACAGCCAGGGACCGCCTCAAATTCTATCCTGAGGTCACGAGCGGAATTGCATACTTCAGGTTCCACGGCAGAAACACTCAGAACTGGCTTAAAAAAGGAGTGGAAACATCTCTCAGATATTCCTACCTTTATTCTGACAGCGAGCTGAAAGAATTTGCCGGATCGGTCCGCAGATTAAACAGAAAGGCAAAAAAAACATATGCGATGTTTAATAACTGCCACGGTGGGTTTGCGGTCAAAAACGCATTTCATCTTAAAGAATTGCTTGCAGCTCCGCTGGAATAATCTGATCTAATTCAATACAGTCATCAGCATTCTCTATTGACCAGCTTCCTGTATATCTCAGGCGGATCAATAATCTTCATTCCCAGTATCAGAGATTTATTTTCATCCTGCGGGGTCTTTAAAAACCATTCCACTTCACAATCAAGATCAAGTGATTCTCCTGAAGGGATTCGGAAATTAAGTTTTATCATTTTCTTGGGAGTAAAGTTTCCAGATGACATAATTGAGGAAGTTATTAAATACTCCATTCCTCCCTCAGAGACGTTTTCTATAACACCATCAAAGATATTGCCTTCAGACGTGATGGTTGCATTCACGTTACAGGGAATCCTTTCTGAATGAATACCGACATTCACAGCCTGCTTAAGATTTATTTATCAGAGGTAAATTTCGGTGAGTATATCAAATCTTTCGGGTGATTCATATCCGAGCTCCCCCTCTGCTTAAGGGCCTTGAAAGATCGATTAACACCTTAAAAATTCAGCAGTTTTTATGGTGCCGGAGGTGGGATTCGAACCCACACATCCCGGAGGATATCGGATTTTGAGTCCGACGCGTCTGCCATTTCACCACTCCGGCTCGAATTTCATGAATAATCAATCATCTATTCGTAGCTACTACGATAATAAACCGGGAAATAATAATCAAGGGCAGATGATTCTCATACACTTATCAAAAGATGAAATATCAATAAGGTAATCAGCGGCAATATAAACAAGCTTCCCAATAAGGTAATTATCGAAGGGCATACAGATTCAATCCCCTATTCGGGAAAGGACTACAGCAACTGGGAGCTCTCCACTGAGCGTGCATCTTCATCGAGACGGAGACTCGAAGCCAATGGTCTTGCCCCTGACCGCATTATTCGCGTTGCGGGTTATGCAGACACAGACCCTCTGATAAAGGAAAATCCCGCAGACCCTCAAAACAGACGAATCAGTATTACCCTGAAGACCCTGAATAATACAAATAAGGAAACATCCGAAAAAGATCTTCAGACAACGAATAAAGACATGAATCTACCGCACTGGTTATACCTGGTAAAAGAAAACCGGATACAAAAAAGAAGCATATCCCCTTTGAACTTAAAAAGAAGGATACGTCCCTTAAAAAGAGTCCAGTTAAAGAAAAGGTCACAGATACAGCTGAAAAAGAGGAACGCTGGAGTCCTGTCGTTAAGGATAAGAGATGGGATCCTGTAATAAATAAAAACTCCTGGAGCCCCGTCCTGAAAAACAACTAATTATAAACTGCTGTTTTTTATTTTTGTCATGCCCGAAGTCAGTAATCGGGCATCCAGAACTTGCTTAACAGAATAGATTCCCGATTAAGGATTTCGGGAATGACGAATCGATAAACCAAGTTTATATACAGACACTAATTTATGACAGGAAGTTTTATGGTAAATGAGGTACCCTTGCCTGGTTCGCTCTTTGCTTCAATTGTGCCTCCCTGCTCTGCAATAATCCCGTGGGCGATCGAAAGTCCCAGTCCTGTACCCTTGTTTACCGGTTTTGTCGTAAAAAAAGGATCGAATATTTTGGGCAGTATATCCTGCGGTATGCCATTGCCATTATCTGAGACTTTTATTACAATGTTTTTTGCTTTTTTTCTGAATGATGTACAGAATTCAATCCTTCCCCGTCTTTCCGTATCAGCAATTGCCTGCTCCGCATTGATTATCAGATTAAGTATTATCTGTTGAATCTGCTGCTGGTCAACAGAAATAAAGGGTACTTGTTCATATTTCTTAACTATCTCTATATTAGTAGATTTAAGCCAGTATTCATGCAGTTCAACAGTTCGGTCAATAATGTCATTTATATTTTCAGGGTTTTTAATTGCCGAATTCTGGCGGGAAAATGTAAGCATGTTTTCAACTATTCTTTTACATCTCAGGGCAGAATCATAAACATTCCGCAAATACTTGCTCATTGTTTCATCCGGCTTCTTCATAAGGAGCATTTCCGTATAACCGATTATTCCAGTAAGCGGATTATTTATCTCATGAGCTACGCCGGATGTAAGAGTGCCAAGTGAGGAAAGTTTGTCCAGGTGGTATATCTGGTCCTTTAAACGCCTGGTCTCCGTAATGTCCTTCAAAATGTAGACAACAGCCCTGTGTTTGTCATGCGAGATCGGAAAGTAACTGATCAGATATATTGATTCGTTTATCTTTCTCTCGATTGTACTGGGTGCAAGCTCATCTCCCTTTTTTGACAGAACGCACCACTCATGCGGTTCATTCATCCCGAACAGTTCATAGTAGGGCTTCATTATAATATCAGCCGGCTCCTTTGAAAAGAGGTCCGAGAAGGCCTTGTTTGTTCTCAATATCCTGTATCTGCTGTCGATAACGAACAGATAATCGGTTATTGAGTCAATTATGTTCTGCCACCATTTATGACTTTTGTATATTTGTTTGAAAAGCAGAGAATGCCTGTACTGCTCTTCATCTGATTTACCGATCACACTCAGTGTCCTGCGTATTTTCTTATATGAACGTAACAATGAATCGGAATATTTACTGTCCTTTATAATATAGTCGTACGCTCCTTCTTTTATCGCTTCAGCAGCCATCAATTCCTCCCCCTTTTCGATGAGGGCTATGGCAGGTGCAGTCGTATTTCTCTTTACGAGTTCTTTCAGAAAATTCAGGTTTGTTTTTGATTGTCCAAAATCAACAAAAATAATATCTATTTTCTCTTGAAGCAGTATTGTGAGGGCAGGTTTTGGACCTTCAGTTTTTATCAGATCAAGCGGTACATTTTCGGGACCTAACGTTTGTTCGAACAGTCTGGTGTCTTTTTTGCTTTTACTTATCAGAAGTGCTTTCAGGACAGCTTTCTTTTTTGTCATAGAGGTTCTTTTTGGCTTTCAGATTCATTCATAACTACTATATCAACTCTTCTGTTTTTCGATCTTCCTTCAGGTGTATCGTTTGATACCACAGGTTTATAGGAAGAGTAACAGCTTGTAGATATTCTTCCAGGCTGTATACCATGTTTTTTTACAAAATACTTTGCTACATTTATTGCTCTTGATGCTGATACTTCCCATTTTGAGGGGTACTTATTAGTGCCTATAGGAATATTGTCTGTATGACCTTCTATCCTTATCATATTCTTATACTTGCTTACAGCAAGGAATATCTTATCAAGTAAGCCTTTCGAACTCTCTTTCAGATCTGCAGACCCTGTCTCAAAAAAGAATTTATCCATGATTGATATTATAACACCCCGCCCTTCTCTTCTGACATCTATTCCTCCCTCAGATTTTGAAATCAGTACACCCATCACTTCCCGGATATCTGATTCCAGTTCAACGTTTGTCGGAATAAATATCTGTATACCTTATACCAGATGCACTGATATTTACGAGTTTCTTTTCAGCTGTCAGCAGACCTTCTTTCTCGAGCATGAAATGATTGATGATGAAATCAATTTTGGTCTTAAGTTCAGATATCATTACATCTTTGTCACTACAAATGATTTTCAAGCGCGTAGTTGATAAGGTCAATATATTGACTATCCCTTTTGATTGCCCGGCTTCATATTTCAGTATGAAGAGGTCTGATATGCCCTGACAGCCTTTGTACTGTTGTGAAGAGTAGAAACATTCTTCAGGAGTCCATCCTTCATTTTGCTTACTTTCTCTGCATTGATTTTATTAACAGCAATTATCCTTTTTATAATAGTAACTATTTCATCATTTGATTCACCCGCTTTTATTTCTTCTTCTTTCGTGTCTTCGAGGGTTTCTTCTTTTTTTTCTTCCTGTCCGCTTCCCACTGCTCATGTTCTTTGATCATCTCAAGCAGATTGAGGTCCTCCCCGGTTGAGCTGACAATTTCATCGTAATCTTTTTTGTAGAGTTTTATGACCTCAATATCTTTATTGATGAGCTGCTGAATATCCTCAAGAAGTTCCTTTTCATCTTTACTGCAGAATGATATCGCTTCACCCAGGTTGATGCCGCGACCGGTCCTTCCAACCCTGTGCACGTAATTCTCGGGCTTGTCCGGAAGATCATAGTTGATTACGTAATCTACATCAGGCACGTCAATCCCGCGGGCACTGATGTCCGTGGCGATCATCATGCGGCAGCTGCCCTCCTTGAACTTTTTCATCACCTCTGACCGGTCGTCCTGTTTCTTGTCCCGGTGTATAGTAGCTGTATCTATATGCACCCGTCCCATGGCCTTTGCCACCCGTTCAGCACGCACCCGTGTCCTGACAAATACGATAACCTTGCTTCCTGGATTATCCTTGATAAACCTCTCAAGGAAAAAACGTTTGTCATCCATTTCCACAAACATGACAAAGTGCGATACATTCTTCGAGACAGGGTCTTCCGGTGCTATCTGTATGCGTATTGCAGAGCTCTTAACCTGAGAGAAGGCGAGCTTCTTGATCTCCTTACTGATCGTGGCTGAGAAGAAGAGTGTCTGGTGTTTATTTGTGAGCTTTCTCTTCACATACCTGATGTCATCAATAAACCCGAGGTCAAGCATATGGTCGGCCTCATCAAGTACAAGTGTCCTGATTCGTGAGAGTTCAACATATCCCTGGCTTATAAGATCAAACATCCGTCCAGGGGTCGTAACAAGTACGTCGATTCCGTCCTGAAGCTTTTTAATCTGCGGGTCCTGCTCAACGCCTCCGTACAAAGCAAAGGTCTTGACCTTCGTGTGCCGGGCAAGCTTTTCAAAGACCTCCCCGATCTGCATTGCCAGTTCACGCGTGGGGACCATGACAATGCACTTGATCCCATAGGAGCGGCTGCTGCTCTTCTCCCTGTGGATCATGTCGATTAGGGGTATCGCGAAAGCAGCCGTCTTCCCGGTCCCGGTCTGTGCTATTGCCAGGACGTCCTCGCCTTTCATGATTGAGGGGATGGACTTGTACTGTATGTTCGTAGGCCGTTTGAAACCCATCAGGGCAAGGTTCTTTTTAATTGTTTCTGATATGTGGTATTTATCGAATTTCATAGATCCTTTCCGATCTTTCCAGTTTTGAAAGACCCTTAATTATACTGGAATCAGGGACCAAGAAGCAGGGACTTTTAAATTTAATAATTTATTTGTTGTTAATCATGTGATTGGCCTGTTAATATCTTGTGTGACTCGCAACAGATATCGGAAGATTGCCGAACAGGTTGCAGCCAGGATTAGAACAATAATAAATGGAGAACAGGAGAATATAATATGAAAATATCAGCAAGTATTCTATTAGTGTTAATACCAATGGTAGCTGCTGCACAGAATTATCAGGGCATGAACGAGGAAGAAATGCAGAAGGTGATGCAGCAGATGCAGAAAATGCAGGCTTGTATGCAAAATGTTGATCAGGATAAATTGAAAGTTCTTGAGCAGCGTTCAAACCAGTTCGGGGCAGAGGTGAAATCTCTATGTACCAGCGGGAAACGTGACGAAGCGCAGAAAAAGGCTATTTCATTCGGAAAGGAAATGGCGAAGGACCCCTCTATGCAGGCAATGAAAAAGTGCGGCGAACTTTCAAAAGGAATGATGCAAAAAATGCCTTTTATGGATCAGGACATAGATCGATCCAAACATCATGTTTGTGATTAGTATGCTGTTATTAAAAAAGAGCTTATTGAATGAATAAGGAGGAAACATGATATCAAAAATACTTGTTCCAACAGACGGCACAAAGGCATCAAAAAAGGCGCTTGACTATGCGATCGGGCTTTCAAAACAGACGGACGCTTCCATAACAATTCTTGTTGTAGTGGACAAAGGTGCTTTTGTGGCCCAGTCCGTTCCGGCCGAAGCTGCATTTACACATCTTAGGATGCCCATCGAAGATTATCTGATCCAGCTCGCCGAAGCATATCTGACAGAGGCTGAGAAGAAGTGTAAAAAGAAAGGTATTAAACCCAAGACAGTTAGCCGCACAGGCCATCCCGTGGAGGAAATAATAAAGGAAGCACGAAGGTCAAAAAGCAATCTCATTATCATCGGTTCCCATGGCAAAGGATCTCTTGAATCAGCTGTACTCGGAAGCGTTACCTACGGACTGCTCCATAATAATACAAAATATCCGGTCCTTGTCATAAGCTGATATATCCAACAATTAACCTTAATTCGGGGAGGACAGGATGGGAAAAGTAGACCCTTATACAACAACACTTAATAAAGGTAATGCATACTGGATGGCAAAGCTTTCTGATGCAGTTTACTGCAAGTGCTCAAAGAAAGACCCTTCACCGGATAACAAGAAAATACTTGAAAAATTAAAGAGTGAAGATTCCCATTTTAAATCGGTGAAGGGCTTTTCAAAAAATAGTTCACAGGCAGCTTTAATTGAACATGCTGATTATCTCTGCATGGCCTTTCGCGGTACCGATGAGATGTCGGACTGGATGGACAATGCAAATATATTTCCCGAAAATGTCCTATTCGGAGATTTTCACCGGGGATTCTGGAAATCTGTCCTTGATGTCTGGGATGGGTTGTATAGTCGTTATGATAAGCTCAGAGTTATTAAAAAACGCCCGCTCTTTCTCACAGGGCACAGTCTCGGAGGGGCAATGGCAACTATTGCCGCTGCAAAGCTCATTCATATGGACCTTCCGTTTACTTCTGTATATACATTCGGTCAGCCCCGTACCATGTCAAGAGATACGTCACGCATCTTTAATGTTGAGGCAAAGTCACGTTTTTACCGTTTTCAGAACAATAATGATCTTGTCACCCGTGTACCTGCCCGCGCTATGGGCTACAGCCATGTCGGGTCCTATATGTACATATCTGAAGAAAAAACACTTCATAATGATCCGGGGTTCTGGTTTCGTTTTCTTGATTACTTTGACGGAGCACTTAATGCTGCAACTAAAAAGGGAATTGACGGCATTGAGGACCATAAAATGAAGAAGTATCTGTCAGCTGTCAGGAAATGGGACTTCAAAGATTAAAGCCGGAAACTTAGACAGGTAAACCGGTGTCAGGCCCGAGTTTAGAATTACAGGCAGCAGCCTCTTAGTATTTCTTCTATAGCAGAAATGTCTGCTTTCACCTTTACGGGCTGCTCCGACATTTTCAGCGCTATGTCTGGGTCCTTTAGACCGTGGCCTGTCAGTGTACAGACGACTGTGTCTCCATCAGAAAAGTAATTCTGCTTAGCCTTTTTTATAAGACCTGCCAGGGTAGCGGCAGAAGCGGGCTCACAGAATATCCCTTCTTTTGACGCAATGAATTTATATGCCTCAAGTATTTCCTCATCTGTCACTGATTCTATCAGCCCCCCGGATTCATCTCTTGCAGCTATTGCTCCATTCCAGCTTGCGGGGTTCCCTATCCTGATAGCAGTTGCCACCGTCTCGGGATTCTCTACACGCCTGTCATTTACGAGCGGCGCTGCTCCTTCTGCCTGAAAACCGAGCATCTTCGGCAGATGACTGATTCTGCCTGCATCACGATATTCATTGTACCCCTTCCAGTATGCTGTAATATTTCCGGCATTCCCTACGGGAAGGATATTATAATCAGGTGCTTTGCCAAGATGATCACAGACCTCAAAGGCCCCTGTTTTCTGGCCTTCGATTCTGAACGGGTTCAGGGAATTAACAAGAGAAAAGTGATGTTTCTCAACAAGAATTTTTACAATTTTCAATGCATCGTCAAAGTTGCCGTCGATCTGCAGCACTGTCGCACCATGAATCATGGCCTGGGCAAGTTTCCCCATAGCTATCTGGCCTTCAGGGATCAGGACAAGAGCCCCCAGTTTAGCCTTCGCTGCATATGCAGCCGCAGAGGCCGAGGTATTTCCGGTGGATGCACATATGACGGCCCTTGCTTTTTCTTCGACTGCCTTTGAAATGGCAAGGGTCATGCCCCGGTCCTTAAATGAACCGCTTGGATTGGAGCCTTCATATTTAAAGTACAGGTCTATATCTTCCTGCACAACGTCTCTTATATGAGAAGCTTTTATTAGTGGAGTATTCCCTTCATTGAGGGTAATAACAGGTGTTTCTCCGGTAACGGGTAGAAAATTTCTATACTGGTTAATCAGTCCATGCCATGCTTTCATAATTACTCTAAAATATCACCCTCTACAAGCTCAACATCCACGCCCTTCTGCTTAAGTGACTCGATACCTTTTTTGACATTCTCATCTGAACCCTCAAGCTCCATTATCATCTCCCCTACAGTTTCGGTAACACGCGCCCTCCTTATATTCGGCATGATGTCAAACTCCTTTGCCATAACAAATATAACCGGTTCCCTTATAAGGTCCTGGGGAAAGGTGAGCTTTATCCTGGTCTTCATAACTGCTCCCTTCTGTATACCTGCATTATCTTGCAGCTCCGCCTGCAATTGCAGGAACTATAGAGACTTCATCTCCGTCCTTGACTTCTGTTTCTTCATTTTTCATAAACCTTACGTCTTCTTCGTTCACATACACATTAACAAATCTTCTCAGTTTACCGTCCTCGGTTATCCTTTCAGCAAGGCCCGGATAGTTTTGTTCCAGATCGTTAATGAGTGATATTATTGTGCCTGCAGCACCTTCAACTTCTTCCTTCCCCTGCGTAAGCCTTTGCAGCGGGACCGGTATTTTTACTGTTACAGCCATGAATCTTCCTCCTTTTATATATCCACAGATTTATCAGATGATTTTTCTTTTAACCTGTTCATCTTTTCATTTGAACGAGAGCTTCCTCAAAGGATTTCAGATTAGGATCAATATGATGAGGCTCCCCCGTATGTCCCATTATCGCTTCTTTTGTCTTCAATCCATTACCCGTTATGCATAGAACAGTCACAGCATTACGGTCTATATGGCCGCTCTCTATCAGCTTTATTGCTGAAGCAAGAGTTACGCCCCCGGCAGTTTCAGCGAATATTCCTTCGGTCTCTGCCATGAGTTTCATTGACTCAATTATTTCCGCATCCGAAACATCGGCTCCATACCCCCCGCTCTCCTTTATTACGCGTGTTGCGTAAAAACCGTCGGCAGGATTTCCGATAGCAAGTGACTTCGCAACAGTATTCGGCTTTACAGGCTTAATAACATCTACACCGTCCTTTATAGCCGCAACAATCGGTGAACACCCCGTGGCCTGTGCAGAGAACACTTTAGTATTCACCTCATCAATAAGTCCTACCTCTTTCATTTCCTTCATGCTCTTCCATATCTTCGTAAGCAGGGAACCGCTTGCGCATGGGACAACAACCGCGTCGGGCACCTTCCACCCGAGCTGTTCGACTATTTCATAACCCTGTGTCTTTGACCCCTCCGCGTAGTATGGCCTGATATTAATATTCACAAAGGCCCAGTTGTACTTATTGGCAACTTCACTGCAGAGCCTGTTAACATCATCATAATTACCATCAACAGCGATCAGATTAGGCCCATATGCAAGAGAAGCGATTATCTTGCTTTGCTCAAGGCTCGCGGGAATAAAAATAAACCTTTTCAGGCCCGCGGCAGCGCCGTGTGCTGAAACCGAGTGCGCCAGGTTTCCCGTAGATGCGCATGCAACAGTGTCAAATCCGAACTCCTTTGCCTTTGATAACGCAACCGCAACTACCCTGTCCTTGAACGAGAGTGTCGGGTGAGTCACCGTATCATCTTTAATATACAGTTCTTTCAGCCCGATATGCGCTGCAAGTTTATCAGCCTTGACAAGGGGCGTAAATCCGGAATGAAGCCCGCATGTCGGCTCATTGTCGATCGGCATCAGTTCCTTGTAACGCCATAAATTCTGCGGCCTTGATTCAATCACTTCCCTGGTCAGAACTTTTTTGATGCCTTCGTAATCATAAACAACTTCCAAAGGACCAAAGCAGAACTCACAGACATATATAGGTTTAACAGGATACTCCCTGCCGCACTCTCTGCATTTAAGTCCTCTTACATAACCCATAATTTAATTTGCCTCCAATATTACTTCTATACTTAGTAAAATATTTCCTGTTTATTACCAGGAGTCTAGGATTCAAGGATTCAAGGATTCGAGGGTTCAAGTGAAACTGATTTTTCTTTCACTCGAATCCTTGAACCCTGGACCCCTTGGATCCTTTTTAAATTGAACAATACTCTTCCGGAAGATCTTCCAGGTCCGTGATCTTCGGATCTTTCCCACAGACCGGACAGTCATCGTTTTTAGGGATTTTAACTTTTCTGAAATTTACTCCGAGTGCATCATATATAAGCAGGCTGCCGCTTAAAGGCTTTCCCTTGCCCAGTATTAGTTTAAGGACCTCTGTTGCCTGAAGCGCACCTATAACACCCGGCAGCACTCCAAGTACCCCTGCTTCCTGGCACGACGGGACAAGCCCTGCCGGAGGCGGCTCTTCAAATAAACAGCGGTAACACGGCCCTTCACCCGGCAATATTGTTGTTATCTGTCCTTCAAACCTCAGAATTGCTCCGCTCACAAGGGGTTTTTTCAGCATTACACATGCATCATTTATAAGATACCGTGTTGGGAAATTGTCCGTACCGTCAACAACAATATCATAATCCTTCATCAGATCAAGGATATTTTTACTGTTTAATCTCTCTTTTATTGTTACTACGTTTACATCCGGGTTAAGCCCCTCGAAGGTCTGCTTGGCAGATTCGGCCTTATTTACACCCAGTGTCTTCACGCTGTGCGCAATCTGTCTCTGAAGGTTGCTGAGTTCCACCTCATCATTGTCTACGACAGCAATGGTGCCGACTCCTGCAGCAGCAAGGTAATAGCCGACAGGGCATCCAAGCCCGCCTGCACCAACCATCAGGACCTTTGCCGCGGATATTTTTTTCTGACCCTTGCCCCCTACTTCAGGCAGGATAATATGTCTGCTGTATCTTTTTAATTGCTCTTCATTAAAGTCCATCAGTCTTCAACCTCTTTTCTTACATGAATAATCCATTCTTTTGGGTTTATTTTTTCGACTTTAAGTACTGCATTGCCGTAATTAAGCATCGCCTTCGGGATGCTGTCTGCAGCCTCGGGATAATCCAATAGAATTTCTATCACCTGGCCTACTTCAATACTCTCGACACCGAGTTTTGATTTAACGAGCGTGTACGGGCATTTTTCGCCCCTTATATCAAGTTTTTTATCTATCTTTTCATCACTCATTTCAGTTTTTACCTCCTTCAACTCTTAAGTACATGGGCTCTCCGGATATGGCGGAAAGTCGCTTGATTTCCCGTAATGCCCGGACCATGTCCTTTTCCCTGGCTTCATGTGTCATCATGACCAGGGGCACGGCCTTCTCTTTTTTTCTTCCTTTCTGGATCATCGATTCAATACTTATATTATGCTTGCCCAGAATCCCTGATATTTTGGAAAGTACGCCCGGCTTGTCAATGGCAGACAAACGAAGGTAATAACAGGTCCGTATATCTTCCATCTTTTTAATCTTCGGGCCTGAGTTTGCTGAAACCTCAACACTCCTGATCCTGTCTGTGGCTCCGGTCCTTATATTTCTTGCAATATCTATAATATCACTCACAACAGCGCTTCCAGTCGGCATTTCACCAGCTCCCTTGCCGTAATAAAGGGAATCGCCGGTTGCGTCACCTTCAACAAAAATAGCGTTAAAGACGCCGTTGACATTAGAAATAAGTTCACCTTTAGGCAGCATTGTAGGGTGAACTCTTACTTCTATGTCTTTGCCTGACTGTTTTGCAATTGCAAGTAGTTTGATCTTGTACCCCAACTCAGATGCAAGCTGTATATCCAGCGGGGTTATCCCGGTAATACCTTCGGTATGGATCTTTTTCAATGAAAACGGTATTCCAAATGCAAGCGTCGCCAGTATCGCAAGCTTGTGCGCGGAATCAATACCCTCAATATCAAAAGTCGGGTCTGCCTCCGCGTATCCCAGTGCCTGTGCCTCCTTAAGGGTAGACTCAAAATCAACACCCTCTTCTGTCATTTTTGTCAGTATATAATTAGCAGTCCCGTTAATGATCCCGTATATGTTCCTTATTTCATTTCCGATCATTGACTCTCTTACAACCTTAATAATAGGTATGCATCCGGCGACTGAAGCTTCAAAACCAACATCCACTTTATTTTTCCCTGCAGCCCTGAAAATGGCACTACCCTCTTCTGCAAGAAGAGCTTTATTTGCAGTAACCACATGTTTTTTATTATTGACAGCCTCAATTACCATTTCCTTTGCAGGGTGAATTCCACCAATCAGCTCTACAATAATATCTATCTCAGGATCATTTAATATTGCAGCAGCGTCATTTATCAGTACACCTTTTTTGAGTTTAACGCCCCTGTCTCGCTTTGTATCAAGGTCGGCAATGTTCTTCAGAACAACAGGAAACCCCAGCTCTTTCTCAAGCTTTTTTTGCCTGTTCAAGAGAATCTTTGCAGTCCCCACCCCTACAGTGCCAAAACCGATAATACCTACATTTACAGCGTCTTTTCTCACTTATACTCCTGATTTCATACTATTTTGAGTTTTCTCAGATTATATCTAACTTGATATTATGCTCTAAATAAAGGGATTTATTCAAGATGTAAAAAACCGTTCCAGCCGTTTCAGCCGTTTCAGCCGCTTGAGCCGTTAACTGCTGGAACAGTTAAAACTGTTGGAACGGTTGGAACAGTTTTTAATTATTTAACGCCTTCTTTATTCCCCTTGCCGCCTGTCTTATCCTGTGCTCGTTTTCTACGAGGGCAAAACGTACAAATCCTTCTCCGGCAGGGCCGAAACCAATTCCGGGTGAAACAGCCACACCTGCTGTTTTCAAGAGAAACTTTGTGAATTCCAGAGAGCCCATTTTTTTAAAGGGTTCCGGTATTTCAGCCCATACAAACATAGTAGCCTTGGGCGGCTCAACTATCCATCCTGCATTATTAAGGCCCTGTATTAATACATTTCTCCTGCTCTCATAGACTTTGACTATATCCCCTACGCAATCCTGCGGTCCTCTTAAAGCGATAATCGCGGCAATCTGTATAGGCTGAAACATCCCGTAATCGAGATAGCTTTTAATGGTGGTAAGTGCTCCAACAATTTCCCTGTTGCCGCAGCAGAAACCTACCCTCCAGCCAGCCATGGAATAACTCTTTGTAAGAGAAAAAAACTCAACGCCCACGTCCTTGGCCCCCGGTACCTGCAGAAAACTCGGTGGTTTGTATCCGTCAAATGTCAGGTCAGCATATGCAAAATCATGAAGAACAATAATATTGTTTTCCTTCGCAAAGTCAACCACTCTCTTAAAGAATTCAATATCAGTGCAGGTAGTCGTCGGGTTATGCGGAAAATTCATCAGAAGTATTTTGGGTCTTGGCCATGTGGCCTTAAATTCATTTTCCATGGTTTCAAAGAAATCCTTGTCCTTCTGTACAGGGATGCTTCTCACATCTGCACCCGCAAGGATAAAACTGTACGGATGGATCGGATAGGCAGGCGCAGGCGTCAACACCAGGTCGCCGGGCTCAATCATCGCATACGCAAGATGAGACAACCCCTCTTTTGAACCGATAGTGGCCACTGCTTCGGTTTCAGGATCCAGATCAACATCAAAACGTCTCTTGTACCATTCGCATATCGCCATTCTCAGCTGCGTTATACCCTTTGAGGCAGAATACCTGTGGTTCTTCGGATTTCTGGCTGCTTCCACCAGTTTGTCAATAATATGGTCAGGGGTAGGCTGATCCGGATTTCCCATACCCAGGTCTATTACATCCTCCCCCTTTCTTCTTGCCTCCATCTTAAGCTGGTTAACAATTGCAAACACATAAGGCGGTAACCGTTTTATTCTTTTGAATTCGTACATTGAATCTCCTTCTTTAATCCGCAGATTACACAGATTTCACAGATTATTATGGCACAAACTTTCACTGACTAATATAAAATAAATATCCAAAAATTGTAACCAAAACTTTTGTGCTATTACTGAAATACATTAATTGAATTTAAGAGTCAGTTCCCTGCCTGCTAGTTTATTAAATTCTTTTTTTCAATTTTTTTAATCTGTGCAATCTGTGCAATCTGAGGATTATCCATCAAACATTTTTCCCGCATCCATTGAGCTTCTGGTAAGGGGTGATGAGGCAACTGCCTTGAAACCCATTTCGAGACCTTTGATCCTGTATTGTTCGAAGACCTCCGGTTTTACATATTCAACCAGCGAAATGTTCGTTCTCCGGGGCTGCAGATATTGACCTATCGTTAAAAAATCGCAATCAACATTTCTCAGGTCACTCATTACCGACAGGACCTCCTTTTCTGATTCTCCAAGGCCGAGCATCATACCCGATTTGGTTCTCAAATCCGGACAGAGTGACCTTACGGTCCTGAGTACATTCAGCGATGTGTTATAGTCAGCCATGGGCCTTACATTTTTATATAATGATGGAACAGTCTCGATATTATGATTAAACACATCCGGCCGCGCATCCAGTACTGTCTTGAGCGCCTCACTATCTCCTTTAAAGTCAGGGGTTAAAACCTCTATTTTAATTGATTTATTTATCTCCCTAACAGTTTCAATAGTTTTGGCAAACTGCTCTGCCCCGCCGTCAGGAAGATCATCTCTCGTGACAGATGTTATTACCACAAACCTGAGCCCCAGAGCAGAAGCTGCCTCAGCAACTTTCCCTGGCTCACCAGGATCAAGAGGAAGGGGTGCTGATGATTCTACTGCACAAAAGGAACAGTTTCGGGTACACCTGTCGCCAAGGATCATAAATGTGGCGGTACTCTGTGAAAAGCACTTTCCCTGATTGGGGCACCGTGCTTCTTCACAGACAGTGGATACTCCATGATGCCTCAGGATTTTCTTTGTATTATGTGTACCTGTTGATTTAACTTTTATCCATTCAGGATGTCTCATGGTCGTTCAAATTAACTGATTTTAAATGCTTTAGTCAAATTGTAGGGGCGACTCTTGCGGGCGCCCTTTATTTAGAATTGCTAATAGGCGATACAGACAGGGCAGGCACAAGACCTGCCCCTAAATCGTTGTGGGATGTTGTTAGTATTTTAAAATCAATTTCAACCCATTAACCGCAGCAGCATCTTTTCAATTATCTGAACAAATACTTTTTTTACAGGGATAAAAGCAGTGTTGTTATCATGCGGTACCGAGCCTAACACAGGGACACCCCCAAGCTTTTCAATAACTTCAGGATTAGTTTTCTCGGACAATCCTTTTCCGGATTTCACTGCACAATTAATTATCACACCGGCAACAGACAATCCATTACTCCTGAGAGCTTCAATTGTAAGAAGAGTATGATTAATCGTTCCAAGACCCGGCCTTGCAACAATCACAACCGGAATGTCCAGATCTTTTGCAAGATCAAGGAAAAGATATTTTTTATAAACAGGTACCATAATACCCCCTGCCCCTTCAACAACTGTAATGTCATACTTTTTTGACAACCGTTTATATGCGGAAAATATCTTTTTCTTATTAATCGCTACTCCCTCGATTTTTGCAGCAACTGATGGAGCAAGCGGATGTTTCAGCCTGTATGGATTGATTAAATCGATTGGTTCGTCAATACCTGATGCTTTGATAAGTTTTTTTGTATCAGACGGAATAAGCTCCCCTCTGACCGACCGGCATCCGGACTCTACGGGCTTTATCGGGCAGACATTCATTCCCTTTTCTTTCATGGCCCTGATTAATCCGCAGGCTACAAAAGTTTTACCAATCCCTGTATCAGTCCCTGTAATAAATATGCCTTTGTTCATTTTCTTTTTATATTTCCCCTCTTTGGCAAAGAGGGGTTAGGGGAGATTTTATAATCATACTAAAATCATTTTAATAATCCCCCTAAATCCCCCTTTGCCAAAGGGGGATTTAAATCTTCAAAATATTAATTAAATTATCCTGCTGTCCAGATTAAAAACCTGCCCTGTTATCCCTGAGGCTTCAGAAAGATTTCCGATAAACTCCGCAATCTTTGCAGGATTAGAATAATCTTTCACAAGACTTTCGTTTAATGCCTTCTCTTTTGCCGTGCCGCTGGAGCCGGCACCCATATCAGTGAGCATAAACCCGGGCAGAACAGCATTGACCATAATATTGTATCTGCTTAATTCTCTGGCAGCAGTCTTTGTCAGTCCTATAAGGCCAGATTTTGACGCAGAATAGGCAGACAGTCCTTCTTTGCCCTTAACTCCCGCGTAAGAAGAAATATTAATGATATGCCCGCTCTTCTGCTTCATCATATGCCTTCCCACAGCCCGGATCATGTTAAATGGCCCTTTCAGGTTTGTATTTATCACATCATCAAAATCCTCTTCCGATGTTTTAATGAGCAGGGACTCCTTTGTAATGCCTGCATTGTTAACAAGCAGATCAATTCTTCCCCACCTGTCGATAACCTTATCAACTATAGCCTTTACATCTTTGCAGACCCTGACATCAGCCTTAAGAACGATGGATTCGCCAGCCTGTGATGCAACATCTTCCGATTCTGTCCTGCTCTCTTTACAATGCACAGCAATCCTGTAGCCCTTCTTTCCAAAATATAGGGCCAGTTCTTTTCCAAGACCTCTTGATGAACCTGTTATTAAACAAACCATATTAATGATATCCTTAGGGCAGGTTTCAAACCTGCCCCTACTTGCCCTATTTCCTCTTCGCCTTGTTCATAACCTCCAGCAGCCTGTCAATATCTTCATCCGTATGCCCAGCAGTTACGGTAAACCTGGTCCTGCATTTTCCTTCCTTGACTGTCGGCGGTCTTATCGCAGGTGCAAATATTCTATTTTTGTATAAATGTTCCCCTAACTTTAATGTCCTGTTTATATCACCTGTTAAAACAGGGATTATAGGAGTCTCTGAACCAAGGGTATCAAATCCAAGTTCTCTTAATCCATGATAAAGACGTTCTCTGTTTTTCCAGAGCCTCTTTCTCAACCTTGCTGACCTTGAAGCAACAATTTCCAGCGCTTTGACTCCTGCCTCTGCCACAGCCGGAGGAAGAGATGTTGAGTACATAAAGCTTCTGGCGCTGCTTATTAAAAGATTAATCAAATCCTTTTTGCCGGCAACAAAAGCCCCGTAACACCCAAATGCCTTGCTGAATGTGCCCATCTGTATAATACTGTCTCCCCTGATCCCGAAATGTTCCAGCCCGCCCCTGCCCGTTTCGCCCAAAACCCCGGTACCATGAGCATCATCAATCATAAGCAATGTATTATATTTTCTGCTGATCGTCACCAGATTTTTTAAAGGTGCAATATCTCCGTCCATACTGAATACCGTATCTGTAACAACTATTCTTCTCTTGATTTTCCCGCTGCTGGAACTTCTTTTTAATAGAGCCTCAAGACAATCCATGTCCCTGTGTTTATAAACCATAACATCCGCACCTGAAAGTCTGGTGCCGTCTATAATACTCGCATGATTAAGCTCATCACTGAAAATCAGAGCGTCTTTCCCGGCTATCACAGGAATAACTCCTGTGTTTGCTGCATATCCTGAATTAAAAACCAGGGCAGCCTCTGTCTTCTTAAATTGTGCGATCCTTTTTTCGAGCCTCTCATGAGCATGATACGTACCGCTTAAAAGCCTTGAGGCCCCGGAACCAAATCCGTACTTCTTAAGTGCGTTAACAGTTGTTGCTAGAATTTCAGGGTGACATGATAGATTGAGATAGTCGTTGGAAGCAAAATCAATAAAGGTCTGCCCCTTTATAGATATCTTTGAATTGTGAGATGATTCCAGGGAGGTAAGTTTTCTTAGAAGGTTTTGATGCTTGAGTTTTCTGAGCTCAGGGCCAAATTCTTTTTTTGTTCTTCTTTGCTCTCTGCCCTTTGTGCTATGCTTCTCAAACCCCTTCACGTTCGTCAGGAGCCCAGATGTATTTATGGATCTGGAGCTGCACTCTTACCTGAAGGTTATCTTTAAGTACCCAGTTAACGAGAGATTTCGGAGAAAGCGCATCAAAAGCAGGAGACATCAGGATATTATCATGCTTTTCGATCAGGTTATTGCTTACTATAATATCTTTTGCCCATATATAATCGGACTCGTCCATGAGTACGAATTTTATCTGGTCTGTCTTCTTCAGGAACTCGAAATTCTTGACTCTCATCCTCTCGCTCATACCGCTTTTTGGGGTTTTGTAATCCATAATAATATTGAGCCGCTTATCAAGACATCCGATACAGATCGAGCCGTTTGTTTCTATAAGGACTTCATATCCCTTGTCAAGGAGAGTCTTGATCAGCTTTGGAGTTTCTTCCTGCAGCAGGGGTTCTCCGCCTGTAAACTCAACCAACTTAACTCCGTATTCATCAATCTTTGCAATTATCTCTTCATCCGATATTTCTTTTCCATTGTAATAGGCATAGTTCGTATCACAGTATGTGCACCTGAGATTGCAGCCCGCCAGTCTCACAAATGTACAGGGCAGACCCGAGTATGTCGATTCGCCCTGAATGCTTTCAAATATCTCGTTAATTTTAATCATATCGGTATACAGTTTTATCCATCTAAAATTAATGATATAATACCATGAACAGCATTGACAATTGCAACGTTCAATGAGGTATATATTTTCAAATGATAAAAAAATTTATCTTCCCTATTTCAATCCTTCTCTTATCTCTTTTCTTCATCCGGACTTCATACTCTGAGATAACAGTAATCAATGCCGAAGGCATAGTGAATCCGGTCATGTCCGAATTCATATTAAAGAGCATTGATACTGCCGAAGAAGAGAATGCGGAAGTGCTTGTGATAAAACTAGACACCCCGGGCGGTCTTGATACTTCAATGCGGTCCATTGTCAAAAAAATCATTTCCAGTAACGTCCCTATAGTGGTTTATGTCTCTCCCAGCGGAGCACGGGCTGCGTCAGCAGGAGTATTTATAACTATGTCAGCACATATAGCGGCAATGGCTCCTGGAACAAATATCGGAGCTGCACACCCTGTTGGTGTCGGGGGCGAGATGGACAAGACAATGGTAGAAAAAGCTGTGAATGACGCATCCGCATATGTACGGTCACTTGCAGAGAAAAGAGGCAGAAACGCTGAATGGGCCGAGAAATCAGTGAGAGAAAGTGTCTCTATTACCAGCGATGAGGCCCTTAAGTTAAAAGTAATAGATATTGTTTCTCCAGACCTAAAGACCCTTCTCAATACAATTGATAAAAGAATTATTGAAACAGCGGCCGGAAAGCATATCATAAAGACTTCAGGAATCAGGATACACCACAAAGAAATGAGTTTCAGGCAGAAGATCCTGGATATTATAAGCAACCCGAATGTCGCATATATGCTTATGTTGATCGGTTTTTACGGGATCTTCTTCGAACTGACTAATCCAGGGGCAATCTTCCCGGGCGTTATGGGAGCAATATCCCTGATTCTGGCATTTTATTCTTTTCAGACACTACCTGTAAATTATGCCGGGCTTCTCCTTGTTGTTCTCGCTATTGTTCTTTTTGTTCTCGAAGTCAAGATAACTTCTTACGGGCTCCTCACTATCGGTGGACTTATCTCAATGATCATAGGCTCCATAATGCTCTTTGATTCACCACTCCCTTTTTTCAGGATTTCATTAAAAGTAATCCTTCCCGCTGTATTTATCACCACCCTGTTTTTCGGACTGACAATACTCCTTGTTATCAAAGCATACAGACGAAAGCCGTCAACCGGTTCTGAAGGCCTTGTGGGACTTGAAGGCCATGCAAAGACTAAAGTATATGATGATGGACAGGTTTTTATACACGGAGAAATATGGAGTGCCTGGAGTGATGCACCAATCAAGGCAGGAGAAAAAGTCATCGTTGAGCAGGTAGAGCACCTTAAGTTAAAAGTAAGACCAAAATAAAAAACGTTATACGTTTTCAGCGTAAAACCTGCAACTTATTAAAATGGGAGGGACATATGCTTCAGATAGAATTTTCAGGATTAGTATTATTATTATTCTTAATAGTCTATTTTCTCTACAGCGCTATCAAAGTTTTACGCGAATATGAGAGGGGCGTTGTATTCCGGCTCGGCCGGTTAATACCGGTCAAGGGGCCCGGGCTTGTCATTATCTGGCCGATTATTGATAAACTTGTGAAGGTTAGCCTTCGGACAATTACAATGGATGTCCCTTCTCAGGATGTCATCACAAAAGATAATGTAACCGTAAAAGTCAATGCTGTTGTTTATTTCAGGGTCCTGGATCCCACAAAAGCAATAACCGAAGTCGTTGATTTTGAATATGCCACTTCACAAATATCACAGACAACACTTAGAAGCGTTCTGGGCCAAAGCAACCTTGATGATCTCCTTGCAAAGAGGGATGAGTTGAATGCGGAACTCCAGAAAATAATTGATGATCAGACAGAACCATGGGGAATCAAGGTCACTACCGTAGAGGTTAAAAATGTCGATTTACCGTTAGAAATGCAGAGGGCCATTGCCAAGCAGGCGGAAGCAGAGCGTGAAAGGAGAGCAAAGGTTATCCATGCAGAAGGTGAATTCCAGGCATCCCGGAAACTATCGGATGCAGCTGAAATAATAGGTGTCCATCCTTCGGCAATCCAGCTCAGGTTTCTCCAGACTCTCACTGAGGTTGCAACTGATAGTAATTCAACAATAATTTTCCCTGTGCCGATTGACCTTTTAGAGCCGTTCATGAAAAAATCAAAAAAGGAAGCCAATGATGGTTAGTAATGAATTTGCTATCGGTTTTGCAAATTGACGTTCTGTAGGGGCATGGCGCGCCATGCCCCTGCAGATGCCGCCCGCATTAATGATTATAATCCTGATATAGGGTAAAATGAATGGATTATGATTTGCAAAAAGAAACACCCAATAATAAAAACTATCGAGCAGGCAAAAAAACTTATCAAAATTGTCATAGGTTTTACTGTTCTCCTTTTCGGCTGTATCATGCTTGTTACACCTGGGCCGGGAATTGTTACAACTATTCTTGGGCTTGCCATTCTGGGAACAGAATTTGTATGGGCAAAAAAGCTGATGAAGCGTTTTGAAAAAGAAGCAGTCAATATGAAGGACTCTTTTGTGAATAATTATATAAACAAAAACCACAAAAGCGGAGATGAACAGACAGATAGAAGTAATAAGGAGAAATAGTCCCTTTCCACATACGGTTTAAGTTCTAGGCACTTATATCCATTTCACCAATTAAAAGACTGGGCGACCCGGTATTTCCGTAAAATGTGAGATCATTCCCTGTTGCTTCCACACGCTTAAACATGTCAAGGATATTGCCTGAAATAACCGCTTCCTTAAATGGATACACTGCTTCTCCATTTTCTATCCATAAACCGGAAATACCGATTGAGAAATCTCCAGATACAGGGTTTGCTGTATGTATTCCCATTGCGCCAAGTATCAGCGCCCCTTTGGATAAAGATTTTATCAGACCGTTATCTGAACTTCCCTTATCTGCTTTAAGGTACAGGTTCGTTGCATCAATGCCGGCAAGTCCTTTTGAACTGCCCCTTACCGCATTACCGGTAGATACAGTTCCTTCTTTCTTTGCAGTGTATGTATTGTGGATAAAACCTTTCAGTATCCCGGCAGATATCAATGTTTTATTCCTGACAGGGACTCCCTCATCATCTACAGGACTGGTACCAGTTCCCCAGGGTATGGTGCCGTCATCTATAATGTCAACAATCGGACTTACAATTTCCTGATTAATTTTTCCAACAAGAAATGAGCGATGCTTCTGTACTGATTCCGCAGATAAAGACTTACTAAGGATATCAAGAAAATCAACGGCAACAGACGGACTTAGTATTACAGGCGCTTTGACAGGTGATATTTTTCTGGAGCCAAGCAGTTCAATCGCACTGTTTGCGGCTTTTTCTCCAACTGATTTCAAATCTATATCAGCAAGCCTTCTGCTGCCGGCATAGTCCCACCCCATCTGGCTGTCTCCGGCATCGTCCTGGGCCAGAGTCGTTACATGCGCTGAGTAGTAGCTGCTTTCATATGAAATGCTGACACCCTTTGAATTTGCAATAACTGTGTTCCCTGTCGCAGAATTCACTTCTGCTTTTCTTACTCTCTTTACTCTGTTATCAAGGGAAAGGGCACTATCTTCAAGCAATATCGCATCACTAATAATCTTTTCTTCTTTTATTTTCTTAATATTTTCATCAAGATTTAATACATCACTGTACTCCATCAATTCAGGAATATCAGTGTATTCATCGGCCCCAGTCCACTCAGCACTCTGCACAGCCTCATCTATAGTTTTTTCTATCTCTTCGGGACTGGTCGTAAAAGAAAAGCCCAGTTTCTGTTGTTTTATGATTTTCAGGGCAATACCGAAGTCCCTTGAGGCCTCAAGAGCTTCAACCTTTCCATCCTTTGCTTCAACTGATATACCCCGGGAATTCTTTAAAAAAACCTCCGCTGCATCACACCCCTTTTTCATCGCTTTCTTTATAACATCTTCTGCAAATGCTGCGTCCATTTATTTCTCCCTTAAATTTTTCTAATAAGTATACAACAATATAACCTGCAAAACATAATGCAATTCTCTGGTTTCAATTTACTCTGAATCATTGAAAAATCATGAAACCTTCTACATATCCCTGTGTAACAGGTTTCATAACAGGATATCTTAATTCAGATAACTTCCGGATAAACAACCATTTTATTTCTGGTATTAAACTTGCTTTCTTTAATGGCATGATGAAAAAACTGACAATCAAAAATGAAAAAGGTTTCAGCACAATCGAGTTTATGAGCGTTGTAGCTCTTATTGCAGTCCTTTCCGCCTTCGCAGTTCCCGCGTATAATAATTTTAATGCCAGCAGTATGGTCAGGGAAGCAGCGGTCGAACTTATGCAGGAAATGAAACTCGTAAGGACAATGGCAATAAAAGAAGGGCAATCGTACACAATTCTGTTTAACCCTGGTGCAAATACTTATTCGATTGGTGCCGACCCGGCTGAAGACGCAGCTATCACCGGAATTCTCGCTGGATACGGAGTATTACCCACCAAAGTAATTAACCTCCAGAACAGGTATGGAGGCAGAGTCATATTTGGATCTGCGCCAGCCCTTGCACCAAGCAATGCTCCTGGTTCATGTCCTGCCTGCATGGGGACGGGAAATCCGGTTGCCTTCGGGGTGCTCAATCCTTTGGCCCAGACTTTTAATGCTGACGGCACGATAGATGAACCACCGGGTTATGCATTGATAACACATCCAGTCAATAATAACAGCTATATGGTAAAACTTAGTTACATGACAGGAAAACTGGAACTCTGGAAGTGGGATGGTCAAACAGGAGACATGGCTCCAGCGACTGTTGTTGACTGTGCTTCTGCCCGGAGAAGATGCTGCGCCTGGACGGAGGTAAGATGAGAAACAGGAACGGGTTCACATTGATAGAAGTAATGGTGGCCATGACAGTCCTGCTTATCGGAGTGCTTGGAGTGATGGGCATGCAGTACTTTGCTGTCACAGGCAACGCATCTAGCAGGGAAATGAGGATCGCAACAACTCTTAATACCGAATACCTGGACCAGATACTTGCTACTCCATATAATACAATGGTTGCATTGGGCGCAGGGACAGACACGCCTTATTCACTTCCAGGTTTTGGTGGTGATCAAGCCAGTTTCAGCGCTATATCCGGCGGAGTCACCTTCACAAGGTCATGGTGGGCCAGCGGCAGCTGCAGGGGACTTGGTCCCGCTGCAAATTCATTATGCGGCCCGGCCGGCGCAGCCCCGCCTTGCACCATAAATACAACAGCCCCTTTCAGCATGGTAACGACAAGGACATGCTGGGCTGACAAGAATGGAATAAACCATTCCGTAGAATTCAATGCACCGAGGATACAATACCCATGATTACAGAAAGAAATGACAGAGGGTTTACTCTTATTGAAACAATGGTCGCAGTAGTCATCAGTATGATGCTTATTGCCGCTGCATCTGCAACATATGTAGTCCAAAACCGCTCATACACTGCACAGGAAGACGTAACAGAAATGAATACTCAGGTAAAAGTGGCACACGACCTTATAAAACGTACCATAAAGGGTTCCCCTTTCAGCTTTTCTTTTAATATGTCTACCGAAATCCCCGCCACGCTATTCGGGTTTAATTCGACAATAGTCCCTAGTGATTTCGGAGGTGGGCCGGACGCAATTACCGTGATAACTGCCCGCCGTATCGGTGAGCTCTGGCCTACTGGTATGAATGCTGGAACTAATGAGGATTGTGACGGAAATAATTCAGATGACCAAAAACTGGAGCTAGATTCAGGGGGGGCTGATATTATTCTGGATGATCCACTGGTAGGTCCTGTTGCAGGCAGCACTCTGCTGCTTGGCGGCATTGAGTTTGCAACTGTTGCCAGCTTTACAGGTACTGCTGTGACATTCGTAACAACAACCGGGCAGAATCATTGGTTAGAGGATACAGACGGAGATTCTTTTTGTGATAAAGGCAGACCTGTTTACCTGCTTCAGGACACGACATTCTGTGTAGATGCTGATGCAAATCTACATAAAATAGATTTAGGAGTTGTGCTCCCCGCTTGTACAGGCTCACCACTTGGACCCTTTAATCAGATTATCGCTGAAAATATAGAAGACCTCCAGTTTTCATATGCAGTCGATGTAGTAGCCCCATTTGGAGAAATTGACGGAAGTGCTAATCTGCTGGATGATACTGATTTCACCAGCATAGTAGCTCCTGCAAACTATTCACGGATAAGGGCAGTCAGAATAAATATCCTTACAATGTCCCAGACTAGTGACCTGAGTTTCAGAGGTATGGGAAACCCTCCGGCAGCAATAGAAAATAACATTATCCCGCAGCCCGGAGATGATTTCAAACGCAGGTGGCAGCAATCGATAGTATTCGTTAAAAATCTCGAGGGGGTCCTATAATTATGATGAGAGAACAGGAAAACGGCTATATCCTCGTTACTGCTATTTTGTTACTAATGGTACTGACCGTTATCGGTATGGCAGCAATGGGAACGAGTTCCATTGAAAACATTCTGTCAGGTAATATCAGGATCATTGAAGAAAATGAGGCACTGGCAGACTCTGGCATCAAACATATACCTAAACCTGTTGGCGATATGATAATGCTCACAGCTCCAGCTGAGTATACTGCATATTTAGGCACATCTACCGACATTTCCAACCTCATAGATGAACTGAGAGGTGACTCATTCGATACAGATAATACCGATGCAAGCCCTGATATGACATATGTAGTTGACGGGACAACTGTTTCTATTGACATAGACAAGGTCAGCGCTGCAAAGAGTGAAGGTTTTGCAATAATGACCCATAACTGCTATGAAGGGGTGGGCAGGTGTGACGGTAAAGGCGCAATCTACTTCAGAGTTAATTCAGAAGCATCTATACCCGGGATAGGCGCACAAACAACAGCAGGATCTTTTTATATATATGTTGATAAATAATGGAGGGAATAATGAAAGTGAAAATCAGAAAAACAGTTTTAATCTCATTCATAGTGATGATAATGTTTTCTTTTACATATATGGCAGCAACTGTTGAAACCTACGCCTCAGACGCCAATGTCACTGACAATGTTTACGAAGGGAAAATGAATGATATTACGAAGTCTTACATTATTGTAGACAACATGAGATTCGATTTTTGTACAGGCATATCTTTCTATTTCAAAACAAAAGAAATACCCTTTGAAGACCTGTCAGCAGCAACACATGTTGAACTATATGAAGGAAATGGCTGCGTCAATAAAATTGTAGTTTCAATGTTTGCCCATTAGGAGGTATATGATGAATATTAATATCAAACATTTATTCCTGGTTTTTATTATAACTTTTTTGAGCGCCATACCTTTACCGGGTAATGCTGTAATAACAGAGCCCGAAATGGTCGATTATACGGCCTACCCTGCATTCACAATTAATATTGTCGAACCGAACATTCTTATAGTTCTGGACGTCTCCGGAAGCATGCAGTTCCCGGCATATACAGGCTGTGACCTGCTTAATTTTTCATACAGCACCAAAGTGGCAGAGTGCGGCAGTGGCACATCATCATATGACTATGACTCTTCACTTAAATATTACGGCTATTTTAAAATCGATAAGTACTATAGATACGGCACAAACAAATTTGAAGAACAAACCGCGTGCAACGATACCGACAACAAAATCGGTAAAGCTGGTTGTATATCCGGAAATCTGCTTAACTGGGCCACAATGAGCAGGATAGACCTCATGAGAAAAGTTCTCATGGGCGGAAAGTCCGCTTCAACCCAGGGTAATGCACATACATTAAGGGGAGAAGGCGGACGACGGACCTATTCGGACAGCACTCTTGACTGCACATTTGAACTCAGCGGTGGTACCTTTCCAAATCTTGCCCATACTTTGACCATCAGTAACTACGGCCTCGGTACCTGTGCAGTAGGCACTCTCTCGGGTGCTGATGTACAAATAGATGTACCTGAAAATGAGAGACGCGGAATTATCCACCGTCTGTCGGATAAAGATTATAACGGCACATGGGATGATGATTCACCCCGCTTTGGGCTTATGGTTTTTTCGAACGGTAAGAATGCTTCAGAGGCGAGACTGGGTGAAATGAAAGTTGGGATTGAAGGGGCCAATATGTCTTCATTTTTAACTGCACTTGAGGGTGAAGCACCCTATCACGGAAGCACTCCAGGAGAGGCACTGAGAGAAGCATATGATTATTACCGCCAGATAAACTCCAATTCTTACGAAGACAATAATGCATATCTCGGTGGCCAGGGATCACTCCAGGACCCAATGTGTGATAACGGCACTATGATAGGATGCCGTAAAAATTTTGTTCTTCTTATATCTGACGGTGACTGGAACGGGAAGATTGACCCGGTCATACCGGCAAGAGAAAATTTTATAAATGACATCCGCTCAGACATAGACGAAAAACAGAATATCATTACATACACGGTTTATACTGCGTTTGGAGAAGAAGATGCAGGAGGAAGAAACTCACTGCAGCAGGTCGCCATGTTCGGGGACTTTGAGGACTTTGATTCCAATACCTGGCCCTATGACAGGGCTGCTTATCCTGCAGACAGCAGAGCTGTGACCCTGCCGGCATCCCCATGTCCTGACACAATTGCAACTCCACTTGCATCAAGGGCTGACGGATGCAATGAATGGGACAAAAACGCTAACGGCATTCCTGACAACTTCTACGAAGCCACAGGCGGAAGCAACCTTGAGGCAGCCCTCCTGGAGGCAATAACCGATATGCTTAAACGAGCTTCATCAGGGACTGCGGTAAGTGTTCTGTCTACATCCGGTGAAGGTGAAGGTGCTGTTTATCAGGCCTATTTCCTGCCCGAAAAAATGGAAGGCATTGAGCACCGGAACTGGCTGGGGTATATGCAGGCCCTATTTGTAGACAAATACGGCAATCTAAGGGAAGACACAAACGGCAATAACGCTCTTGACATGTCCTCTGACAAGATTCTTTCAATGACATATACAACTAATGAAGGCACTAAAGTATATAAGTGTTCTGATTCCAATGGTGACGGAGCAATTGATTCATGCCCTTCAACACCAGAAGAATTTGATAGTATTAAGGCCATATGGAGGGGCGGTGAATCTCTATGGTCAAAACCCCCTGCCAGCAGAAATATTTTTACCACTATAGATGGAGTTACAGAACTTGATTTTATTGAAGCAAACAGTACTGATCTGAAGCCCTGGTTAAGGGCATCAGACTCGGATGCAACAGAAGTAACAAATATCATAAAATGGGTCCGGGGAGATGATCTTGCAGGTGTTACTGACGCAAATCATCTTACTGGATACAGAGAAAGAACCATCACAATTCCTCCTGTTACAGGCACAACAAACACATGGAAACTTGGTGATATCATTAATTCAACCCCGGTTACAGTAGCACGCCCTGCCGAGAATTTTGATCTGGCCTACAGTGATACAACATATTCGAGATTCAGGTCTGTAAATATCAATAGAAGGCAGGTCGTATATGTCGGGGCAAATGACGGTATGCTCCATGCCTTTAATGCAGGCTGTTATGATTCTGTCAACCACCAGTTCTATGCTGATGTTAATGCAGTAGGTAAGTGCTATTCCGGGGGCAGCAATACACTTGGAGATGAACTATGGGCCTTTATTCCACGGAGTCTTCTTCCACATATGAAGTGGCTTACAGACCCTGATTATACACACGTTTACTATACGGATTTAAAACCCTACGTAACAGACGTAAAAATATTTAACTCCGGCACTCATACAGAAGGCTGGGGTACCATCCTTATCGGCGGTATGCGTATGGGTGGAAAAGATATAAGCTGGACAAGATCCAGCACCGACTACAGTGCTTCCCCTGAATACTTTGCTATTGATATCAGTGATCCGCTGAATCCTGAACTGTTATGGTCATTCACACACGCTGATCTTGGGCTTACCATGTCCAAGCCCACAATTGTAAAAATCGGTACTACATGGTACGCAATCTTCGGATCCGGCGCTACAGATTATAATTCAGGTTCGAACCTGACCACCTACCAGAACGGCAATATATTTGTCATTAAAATATCCGGCGGTGCTGACGGTAAAATAGCTGCATGGGTAGAGAATACAAACTTCTGGAAAATATCAACCGGAAACAGCAATGCGTTTATGGCCCACCCAATAACTCTTGACATTAATTCAGATTTTAATGATGACATTATGTACATAGGCGAGAACATCGCTACCATAACTGGTCCCGCAAATAATCAAGTGACTACATGGAATACACTCATGCGCAGGATCACAACTAGCGAAGGAACAATGAGCGACCCCGCTAATTGGGTCCTTTCAACACTTGCAAATGTTGACGATATTGATGGGTCAGGCAATTATGATGTCGTTAGGAGAATAACTTCCAGTCCATCTGCTTCAATGGACAGCAGAGGAAAGCTCTGGGTATTTTTCGGTACCGGCCAGTTTTACGGAAGCGGAGACAAAAACCAGACAGATACCGGAGGTTTCTATGCAATGAGAGACGAATGCTGGAGAGGAAACTGCACCACATCCTATTCTGACCTGCTGGATGCATCTGTTTCAGCGGTTGATACAGACGGTAATGTGTCAGGAGTTTCAGGCAACTGCTCCAGTGCCGCTACATCTACGTGGCCAAGCCTGCTGTCCGGATCATACGGTTGCGATGGATGGTCCATCTTTTTTGACAGAGTTGGTGAATCCATTGATTTCACCGGAGAGTCCCTGTCTCACCCTGGAGAGCGAGTTACATCATCGCCACTCGTATTCGGGGGACTTGTAACATGGACAACATATATCCCGGGAATAGACACCTGCGCATTTGAGGGTGAGAGTAATTTGTATGCTGTTTTTTATAAAACAGGGACAGCTTTTACAAAGTACGTTTTCAAGGAGCAGAAGGAACAAGCAAACCCATCATCGACCGTTGCCAGGGTAAAGAACCTCGGAAAAGGAATGCCTTCTTCTGTAAGCGCCCAGATCACAGCAAGCGGCACAATCAAGGGATTTGCCCAGCAGTCGACCGGAGCCATTGCTGAACTGGAAGCAGATCCGGCAGTTAAAATCAACTCCCGCCTTACCGGCTGGGTCGGAGAGGAAAATAAATGATTGTTATCAGAGCATGCCTGATTCTGCTCTTGTCTTTTATATTGCTCAGCTGCAGTAATGGTCCTGATAACAGCAGGGTATCTACGCTGAACACGGATGTACACGATCAGGCAATATCATCTCCGGTCACCATAGTTCCTCATGAGGCCACAAGAAAAGCTCAGTTCACTCTGAAGGCTGAAAGAAGCATACTGACCGGCGGAAAGATTCATTGGTATATTAACGAAGGATTAGTTGAGTCTGCTCAGGGTTATCGTTTCAGTTCAAATGATCTTAATAAAGGGGACAGGGTTAAGGCAATCGTGAAAAAAGATGAACAGGAGTTCATGTCAAATGAAATAACAATTAAAAACTCACCGCCCGCAATAGCAGATGCAAAATTGTCACCCAGAATCCCGAGGGTCGACTCAGTATTGCAGATTAATGTTAAGGCCAGGGACGCTGACAATGATATTGTCTCCTATAGTTACGAATGGGCCCTGAATGGTAATTTTGCAGGTGAAGAAAACTATCTCGAAGCCACGCTTAAAAGAGGAGACAAAATCTCAATCAGTATTACTCCTTACGACGGCGATGAATCCGGCAAGCAACTTGTATTAAAAAGCAGTGTTTACAATTCATTACCGGTCTTTTCTGAATCATCACCGTCCTTTACAGGGGATACCTACGAATACCATGTTTCCGCATCCGATCCGGACAACGATCTCCTTACGTACTCGCTGCTGGAAAGCCCTGACGGAATGACCATCGATCCATCAAGTGGAGTTATCAAATGGAAAGTCAGCCATGAAAACGAAGGACTTCACGAAATAAAGGTCCTGGTAGACGATAATCACGGCGGCAAAATTATTGTACCCTTTACCACCAGAATAGGTTTTGCTCAAAACGGGGAACAGTCCACATAACCCATAATCCATCAATATCCCCGGTTAAATTCTAACCTAAATCCGGCAGTTGAAGGCGTGACGAGAGAGGATAAGGTGATGAAGATACAGGCTTTTTCAGGTTATTTTTGGCGAAGGCGTAGTCACCTCTACGGTGAGACAAAAATGTTCTGAAAAAGACTGTAGATTCATTGCATTATCATTTCGCAGTAGGTTTCAACTGCCGGATTTAGGTTTAAACACTATTCAAAGAAGGTAGCCGATGCTGTTTCATTTTCCCATACAGTCACAGATGAAAGACTGATTGCCTTATTCCCGATTTTCTTTTTTATTGATTCAAAGATCCATTTAGCCATGTTTTCAGATGAGGGGTTTATTTCAGTAAATGGAAAAACTTCATTTAAAAAAGAATGGTCCAGTGATGCAATGGTCTCATTGGTCATGTCCTTTAACTCATGAAAGTCTATTACCATGCCAAGATCATCCAGTTTGTCAGAAGAGACAGTCACCTGGATTCTCCAGTTATGGCCATGTAGTGCTTCACATTTCCCTTTATATTCTCTTAGCTGATGAGCGGCAGCAAATTGTGACTCAATCATTAATTCGTACATTTCAGTCTCCTAATTTATTTCTCCCTATATAACCCGGCTGCCCGGATTTCACCCATATATTACTAACTATACCTGATTATTATCAAAAAAATGGAGTGATGGAGTAATTGCTTAAAACGCTTACTCTTTATCTTTGAATTTGAAAATCAGTTCTCCTTCTTTTGTCATTCCATATTCTCTTGCAAGTTCTTCAACAATATCAGACTCATTACCGAGTGCCCCTGTCTGGTTCCGGATGTCCGCATTCTGCTTCTCAATTAAAATGGTTTCTGTTATCAGCCGGTCTTTTGTAGATTTGAGCTTCAAATACCTCAAGAGTCCGTTTTTCCCGACAATCATATTAACAGACATAAAGATAAAGAGAAGAATCCCGAAGGTAAGATAAATCAGCTTTCTCGCTTTCCTGTTTTGCTTGACCTGCTGTCGCCGTACATTCCGCATAATAGCCTGACTGCCAGTAAAAGTAGCAACTCTCTCTCTACGTTTTTAGTTTGCAACTATTTCAAATTATAAAAAACCTCCATACCCCTGTATACAGCGGCAGGACCCAGCTCTTCCTCAATCCTTAAAAGTCTGTTGTATTTGGCAACCCTGTCGGTCCTCGAAATTGAACCTGTTTTAATCTGGCCGGTATTCATTGCAACCGCAAGGTCCGCAATCGTCGTGTCCTCAGTTTCACCGGACCTGTGCGAGACAACGGCAGTATAACCGGCCCTCTTTGCCATTTCAATAGCATCAAGAGTCTCACTCAATGATCCGATCTGGTTAAGTTTTATAAGTATAGAATTTGCTATGCCCCTTTTTATGCCCTTTTCAAAAATCTCTTTATTGGTTACAAAAATATCGTCTCCAACAATCTGTACTTTTCCGCCTATCCTTTCAGTCATCGCTTCCCAGCCTTTCCAGTCATTCTCCGAAAGACCGTCTTCAATAGATATAACAGGATATTTCTTTATCAGTTTTTCAAAAAAATCTATCATGTATTTAGAACTGACAGATTTGCCCTCAAACCTGTATTTACCATTTTTGTATATTTCTGAAGCTGCAACATCCAGGGCAATAAACAGATCCTTTCCCGGTTTGTAACCTGCTTTTTTTATTGCCTCCATTATCAAAACTATCGCCTGTTCATTTGATTTCAGGTTAGGTGCAAATCCCCCTTCATCACCCACAGAAATACTCAATCCCTTTGATTTCAGCAGACTCTTGAGGCTGTGAAAAACCTCTGCCCCAGTCCTTAACGCTTCACTGAAACTTGAGACCCCTGCAGGCATTATCATAAACTCCTGGATATCAAGATTGTTGTCCGCATGGGCTCCCCCATTAAGAATATTCATCATCGGCACAGGAAGCTCAACTGCACTGGTGCCCCCAATATACCGGTAAAGCGGCAGCTCCGACTCCATGGCAGCTGCCTTGGCAACTGCAAGAGAAACGCCAAGCACTGCATTTGCTCCAAGCTTCGCTTTGTTCTTTGTGCCGTCCATCTTTATCATTAAATTGTCTATATAGACCTGTTCATCCGCCTCATTTCCGATAATGCGCTCTGCTATTTTTTCATTTACATTCTTAACGGCCTTACGGACACCCTTTCCGGCGTAACGTTTGTCCTTGTCCCTTAATTCCAGCGCTTCTCTCTGTCCGGTCGATGCACCAGACGGAACAGCGGCCCTTCCATATGCACCTGTTTCCAGAACTACATCCACTTCAACAGTAGGGTTTCCTCTGCTGTCAATTATCTCCCTGGCGTGAACATCAAGAATTTCACTCATTTATTACCTCCATTTTTTCAATATCAGGATTTTGAAAAAGTAGTTTTTTCTCACTGAATGCTGCGCCAATAAATGCCTTGAATACAGGGTGAGGATCAAGCGGTCTTGATTTAAACTCAGGGTGAAACTGGCAGCCGAAAAACCATGGGTGGTCTTCAATCTCAACTATCTCGACCAGCTGCTTGTCAGGACTCATCCCGCTGATCTTCAATCCGCTCTTCTCAAGCTCTTCCTTATATTTATTGTTAAACTCATACCTGTGTCTGTGCCGCTCATTGATATCTTTGACAGCATACGTATTATATGCATTGGAATCCTCTTCCAGCACACAGGGATATGATCCAAGCCTCATGGTACCGCCTTTATCAGAACTCAAATCCCTTCTCTGAACGGTCTGGTTCCTGAAGTCATACCATTCCTCAATAAGGTAAATCACGGGATAAGTTGTGTCCTTGTCAAATTCAGTACTGTTGGCCCCCTCCATTCCGGCAACATTCCTTGCAAACTCTATGACCGCACACTGCATGCCAAGGCATATTCCGAGGAATGGGATCTTCTTTTTCCTGGCATATGTTACCGCCTCAATTTTCCCCTCAATTCCTCTTTCACCAAATCCCCCGGGAATAAGAATACCGTCCACATCCTCAAGACATCTCTCGGCCCCTGATTTCTCAATATCTTCCGCCTCGACCCAGTGAATATCAACCTTTACACTGTTAGCAATACCTCCATGAATCAGGGCTTCAATCAGGCTCTTGTATGCATCCTTAAGCCCAACATACTTGCCCACCATCGCAATGTTTACGGTATCTTCAGGTTCTTTAATCTTCTTAATAACGTTCATCCATTTTGTCAGATCAGGCTCTTTAGTCTTTAATGACAATTTCTTTATAACCAGTTCATCCGTCCCCTCATCCTTCAACTCTATGGGAACCTCATAAATGGACTCAACATCCTTTGCAGCTATGACCGCATCCACTTCCATGTTGCAGTGGAGGGCAATTTTCTTTTTAAACGCATGAGAGAGGGGCCTGTCCGTACGGCAGATCAGTATGTCCGGCTGTATACCGATAGCACGCAGCTCTCTTACGCTGTGCTGTGTAGGTTTGGATTTAAGCTCCCCCGAAGTAGGGATATACGGTACAAGGGTAAGATGGACATATATTACATTGTCCCTCCCCACGTCGTATCTGAATTGTCTGATCGCCTCAAGGAACGGAAGGCTTTCAATATCACCGATGGTGCCCCCGATTTCTACAATGACGACGTCAAAATCATCTTCCAGGGTTTTAATCGAACTCTTGATCTCATCAGTTATATGGGGAATAACCTGGACCGTATCTCCAAGATAGTCACCCCTTCTCTCCTTAAGCAGGACATTATAATAAATTTTGCCGGTCGTAAAATTATTTTTCTGTGATGCACGAGTTGATATGAATCTCTCATAATGCCCAAGATCCAGGTCTGTTTCCGCACCATCATCGGTAACGAAGACTTCTCCGTGCTGAAAAGGACTGAGTGTTCCAGGATCAACATTTATATATGGGTCAAGTTTCTGGATAGTTACCTTAAGTCCCCTGGCTTCAAGCAGCGCCCCCATTGCTGCAGCTGCAATGCCCTTGCCAAGTGATGATAAAACTCCGCCTGTTACAAAGATATACTTTGCCATTCTTCCGCCTTCCTTAAATCCTCTTTTGTATCAATCCCGAATGTTTCAAATTCTGTTTCTTTTACCTTTATCTTCATACCCGCAGTCAGGGCCCTCAGCTGTTCCAGTTTCTCAATATTTTCGAGTCCTGATTTCGGTATGGATGTAAACTTTTTAAGCGTACTCTTCTGAAAACCGTAAATGCCTATGTGCTTAAGCACGACAGTATCTCCCTGTTTTAAACAGATGTGTTCCAGGTCCTGCCAATCCTCCCTGTAGAACGGTATTGGCGACCTTGAAAAATAAAGTGCAAAACCCTCATCATCAACAACAACCTTTACAACATTGGGTGACAGCAGTTCTTCATTGCTGTCTATCTTTTTAGCGAGCGTACTTATTTCAACTTTATCATCATTGTACAACAGTTTAACGACATCATCAATCATTTCAGGCCTTATAAAGGGTTCATCTCCCTGAATATTGATTACATACTCACATTCAATACTTTCTGCCGCTTCAGCAATGCGGTCCGTTCCGCTCAAGTGAGTGTCCGAGGTCATAACGACCTTGCCCCCGAAACCTTTTACAGCCTTAAATATTCTTTCATCATCAGTAGCCACAATGACAGTATCAATGAGATTTGCAGCCGATGCCTGCTCATAAACATGCTGGATAATTATCTTGCCTTTAAGAGTTGCAAGGGGCTTTCCGGGAAAGCGGGTTGAGTCAAATCGTGCCGGAATTATTGCTGCAACCCTATGCATAGAATACTTTACAATAGTTGTTTTTTTTGTTCAAGGAGAATTTGAAAGATCCTGCCAAATAATTGTAAAATTAAAACAGAAAAACAAGAAATCAGGAGCCAGAAGCCAGAATGAAAAGAATAAAAGTCGGGTAATTGTAATCCTGGATTCCTCAAAGGATTTTTATTATGACAAAAGCGGTAGCATTATACTCAGGCGGTCTCGACAGTACACTTGCTGTCCTCATTATGTTAAAACAGGGAGTTGATGTTACAGCTATAACTTTCCTGAACCACTTTGGCTGCGATATCAGTGATAAATCATCCTGTTCCAAGGACCCTTTTGCTGCTTCAGAGAAGTTTGGATTCAAGGTTAAAATGTCGCACCTGTCCGATAAATTTTTTGATATAGTGAAGAACCCGAAATATGGCCATGGTAAAAATATGAACCCATGTATTGACTGCAGGATTCTCATGCTGAAGGAGGCAAAAGAGCTCATGAAGATACTGGGCGCTGACTTCCTGATATCAGGCGAAGTCCTGGGACAGAGGCCGATGAGCCAGCGGAAAGAATGCTTTCCTATGATCGACAAGGCAGCTGATGTTAATGGACTGGTCCTGAGGCCGCTCAGCGCAAAACTCCTCCCTGTTACAATCTCTGAAGAAAATGGTTTTGTTAACAGAGAACTGCTCTATGACTTTAACGGCCGCTCAAGAAAACCGCAGATGGCACTGGCTGATGAGCTTGGACTGACGGAATACCCTTCCCCGGCCGGAGGATGTTTACTGACAGAGCCGAACTATTCCTACAAATTAAAGGACCTTCTGGAACATAACAGTGACCCTGATTACAAAGACATTAACTTCTTAAGGGTCGGCAGACATTTCAGATATTCAGCAGACTGCAAAATTATCATCGGGAGACATGAAGCAGAGAACCAGACTATTAAATCATTATCAGAACCTGATGACACTTTATTAGAGGTTGAAGACATAGGAAGTCCTACTTCAATTCTTCTCGGAAATGTTACCGATGATGCCATATCAGCTGCTGCCGCTATGTGCGCAAGATATTCCGACGCAAAACACCTTCCCGAAGTAAATGTTTCGGTTTTCAGAAATGAAAAGAAATACCACCTCAAGGTACCTCCTGCAAATGATGATATTTTAAATTATTACAGGATAGAAAAGAAAAAAGCAAAAAAGAGCGTTATAAGTTCTATGTTATAAGTTTATATATTTTCCTGCCTTAGCTGAAAGCTGACTGCTGATAGCTGACAGCTTTTTCACAGTCTCACAGGTACCCCTTTTGATTTCAGGTATTCCTTTGACTCTTTTACGGAATACTCCCTGTAGTGGAAAATAGAGGCTGCAAGGGCGGCATCTGCCTTTCCTTCGACCAGGCCCTCACGTAAATGCTCAAGTGTCCCTACCCCGCCGGATGCAACAACAGGAATCGTGACAGCCTCCGATATTTTTCTGGTCAGTGCAATATCATAGCCGTCCTTGGTTCCATCCCGGTCCATGCTTGTAAGAAGTATTTCTCCTGCGCCAAGCTCTTCCATTTTCTTCGCCCACTTAATAGCATCAATCTGCCGCATCTTTCTGCCTCCGTGGGTCGAAATGGCCCAGACAGTCCCGCCATTTGATAGCATTTTAAGGCAGGTCTCGTTTAAAAATGGATCATCAAACCACGGCTCTTCCGGTTCAAATGTCATATCAGGCCGCAACCGCTTTGCATCGACTGCTACGACGATACACTGGCTCCCGAATTTTTCAGAGGCTTCTCTTATAAAATACGGTGTCCTGACAGACGTTGTATTAATAGAAACTTTATCACATCCCGCATTCAGAAGGTCCCTTATATCAGCCAGTGTCTTGATACCTCCCCCAACGGTCAGGGGCATAAATACATCATCCGCTGTCCTTGCGACAACATCCAGGATAATTGCCCTTTTTTCATGGGAAGCGGTTACATCCAGGAACACAAGCTCATCAGCCCCCTGCTCATCATAGAACTTCGCGTTTTCGACAGGGTCGCCGGCATCAGTAAGGTTTTGAAAGTTGACCCCTTTCACAACCCTTCCGTCCTTTACGTCCAGACACGGTATTATTCTTTTAGCAAGCACCTAATTTCCTTCCCCGGCAATATTAATAGCAGCTTTCAGGTCCATTGAACCGGCATATAAAGCCTTTCCTGTTATGACACCCCAGAGGTTTTTGATCTTTTTAAGATTCTTTATGTCATCCAGCTTTGACACTCCGCCGGATGCTATTACAGGGATGTCAACGGCCCTGAGCATCTTTTCCATCGCTTCAATATTTGGCCCGGTAAGCATTCCATCACGGGATATGTCCGTATAAATAATTCCGGCTGCGCCAATGTCCTGCATCTGTTTTGCAAATTCAATAGCACCAAGTTCCGTGACCTCTACCCATCCTTTTACTGCTACCTTCCCGTCTTTTGCATCAATCCCCACAAGGACCTTTTCCGGATATTTTTCACAGGCTTTTTTGACCATATCAGGGTCCTTTGCAGCAGAAGTGCCGATTATAGTCCTGTCCACACCAAGATCAACAAGCTGATCAATCCTCTCTATATCTCTGATTCCACCGCCGACTTCTATCGGGATATGAATCGATTTCCTTATCTCTCTTATCCGGTCAAAATTCTTCTGCTCTCCGGTAAAAGCACCATCTAGGTCAACCACATGAAGCAGCTTTGCTCCCATTTCAACCCATTGCTGAGCCATCGCAGCAGGGTCATCGGAATAGACAGTAACGTCTTCCTTTCTTCCCTGGAGAAGTCTTACGCATTTACCGTCCTTCAAGTCTATTGCGGGGATTACAATCATGCGTTAAGTATAGCAGAAGGGTTTTTATTCAGGCAACATACGATACCAAAACTCACATTTTTAATAAGGATAGAATATAAAGAAAAGCAGAGATAACGCAGCAAGCACCCAGAGCCCGGGCGGGACTTCCTTGCCCCTTCCTGATACTGTCTTAATAAAAGGATATACAATAAAACCGGCTGTCATTCCAATTCCAATATTGAATGTAAAACTCATGAGTACAATTATGCAGAATGAAGGTATGACTTCTGTCAGATCATCAAATTTAATCCTTTTTATCGGGGACAGCATCAGCATACCTACGATAATCAGTGCCGGGCCATATGCGTATGCTGGAATTGCAGTAAAAAATGGAGCAAAGAAAAGTGCAAGCAGAAACAGGAACGCAGTCACAACCGACGTTAAACCTGATTTGCCTCCTGACTCTATCCCTGTAGCTGATTCAAGAAATGTTCCGGTTGTAGTTGTGCCTAATAGAGAGGCTACAACGGTTGCAAGGGAATCACACAGCATAGGTTTTTCCATCTCCGGCAGGTTGCCCTTTTCATCCAGCAGATCAGCCCTGTAAGAAAGCGCAATCAATGTGCCCATTGTATCAACGAAGTCCATCACAAATACAGTAAGGATGACCGCAAAGAATCCCCAGCTGAGAGCCCCTGCTATATCAAGCTCCAGAAAAACAGGCATGATACTCGGCGGCATGCTGACCCACCTGTCCGGCATTGATGCCAGTTTCATGGCGAATGCCAAAAAAGTAACCGCCAGGATACCAAAAAGAATAGCGCCTTTGATCCGTTTAATCATAAGGAATGAGGTCAGGAAAAAACCGAATATCGCAAGCAGCACAGTCGTGTCATTCATTTTTCCTACATGTACAGGCGCACCGGGAACACCCGGCACAACAATCCCAGTCATGTTTAAGCCTATAAACGTCAGAAATAACCCGATACCTACAACAAATCCTATCCTGAGTCCCTCCGGGATTGATTTTGCCAGCCAGGTCCTGATATTGAGCACAGTGAGAATTGTAAATAGAACTCCGCCGATAAAAATTGCTCCCAATGCAGTCTGCCAGCTGTAGCCGAGGACCTTCACAACAGTATATGCGATAAAGGCATTCTCTCCCATATATGGCGCGATCGCAAAGGGCCTCTTCGCATAGACACCCATGGCAAGAGTACCGAAAAAGGCACTCATTATAGTTGCTACCATAGACGGTCCGAAGGGGATGCCTGCAGCTTCAAGGATCTTGGGATTAACAACTATTATATAGGCCATTGTCGCAAAGGTTGTTGCACCGGCAATGACCTCCTGTTTTACATTTGTCCCCAGTTCCTCAAGTTTAAAATATCTTTTCAGCATTTCTTGTCCCCCATTCTATCAAATATTTATTGATTTTTCGACAGATAACATGTAAATTTTTTATAGTCACAATAAATCAGGAGGCCTTCATAAATAACGTATGACAAAGATATTACTTCTCGCGGCAGGCGGTGCAGTTGGAACACTGCTGCGCTACTCACTATCAGGACTGACATACAAATTATTTAACGGCGTCTTCCCCTGGGGGACCCTCTTTGTTAATCTGGCGGGTTCGTTTGCCATAGGACTTCTCTGGGGTTTTTTTGATATCGAAAACATTTCATCGAACATAAGAAACTTTATTTTCATAGGCGTACTGGGCGGGTTTACCACTTTTTCAACATTCGCCCTCGAAAACTTCAGTATGTTCAGAGACGGCCAGATCAAGCTTGCACTTTCAAATATACTGGCAAGCAACATAATCGGGATAGCTCTTGTATTTGCAGGATTTCTGCTCTCAAAATATATTATTAACGCCATCAGATAAGGAAAAATCATGAAACTGCCTGAAGAAGGAAAGCTGCTCAGAATTTTTATTGGAGAAACAGACACCTTCAAGGGAAAGGCCCTGTATGAGGCCATAGTCCTTGAGGCAAGAAAACTGAACCTGGCAGGTGCAACAGTTTTCCGCGGAATAATGGGCTACGGCGCGACCAGCCGTATTCACTCTGTAAAACTGCTTCGTCTGTCTGAAGATCTTCCTGTAATGATCGAAATTGTTGATACGGAAGAAAACATTAATAAATTAATTCCATTTCTGGATGACAATGTAAAGGAAGGATTAATTACAATGGAAAAGGTCAGTATCATTAAATACAGACACGGTGATAACTGAAAGACTGCCTTTTCATTTTCATAGGTTTCGCTAATATTTTGGACCATCGGTCATACCGAATTTTTTGTAAAGGGACCTTGTTGAAAGGGACAGGACAAGACTTCTTATTGTTTTTAGCCCGAGTATCATAAGGGCCTGCTGAATACTGTTTACTTCCTGCCTTAACCCGTACATGGGACTGTTTGAAACCTTTAGTACACGTGCATCGATAGTCTGGTCCTTCTCGCTAATATCCGCCAGGTCCGAGAATGATAGATTGTCGTCACTGATTGTATCAAGGATCTTTTTTGCAACAAAAGACAGGACCTTAAGGTCTCCGGTTTTCTTGATAAGTGCTTCTTTTGTAATAACAGGCATTAATGACTCCGTAACATTCAGTGCTTAATCATAATATTAAAATGTTTTTCTAACAATAATATATATTTGTCAATAACAGTATCGCCCCTGAAACAAAAAAATCAATAGAAACGCCATTTCATATAATTTCAGGAAGACCTTTATTGACAATGCCGCATTTTTTGTATTATTATGTTTATCAAAACAACCTTTAAACTGGTCCTGAGAGGCTGGAAAGGAAGAAATTACTTGTACCTTTCAAAATACAGAAAATTCCTGACTTGTCACTACACTTTCTCATCCTCTGGAGAAAGGTTTTTTTATGCCTAAATACTTGCTTGACAATAATGACATCAACAGGGCCATAAGGAGAATGGCCCATGAAATCATAGAAAAAAACAAGGGAACAGAGAAGCTCTGCCTTGTCGGTATTCAAAAAGGCGGTGTAACTCTTGCAAAAAAACTCGCCGCGCAGATTGAATCAATAGAGCAGAGTATTATCGAAGTGGGGACCCTGGATATAACGTTTTACCGTGACGATCTTAATACCAAAGATGAACAGCCCGTTGTAAAACGTACAGAGATACCCTGCATCATTGATGACAAGACAGTTGTTCTTGTTGATGATGTCCTTTTTACGGGAAGGAGCATAAGGGCGGCAATGGATGCACTTATAGACTACGGAAGGCCTGCATACATCCAGCTGGCTGTCCTGATTGACAGAGGCCACCGGGAACTCCCTATAAGAGCTGACTATGCCGGGAAAAACATCCCGACCTCCTTTGATGAACGTATTGAAGTCACACTTGAAGACGATGCTAAAAATGATAAAGCAATCCTTGTCATTGATAATGATTAATTCTGCACTATTAAAAACAGTCTGCTTTAAAAATATATATTTGTGGATATACAATGATTAGTTCAAAAGACCTCCTGGGAATAAAAGAACTTAAACCCGAAGAAATATATCTTATTCTGGATACTGCTGCCGGCTTTAAAGATGTTCTGAAGAGAGACATAAAAAAGGTCCCGCCTCTCAGGGGCAAGACCGTAGTAAGCCTGTTCTTTGAACCTTCAACGAGAACAAAAACATCTTTTGCACTTGCGTCAAAACGCCTGAGCGCCGATTTTGTTAATTTTTCTGTTTCTACCAGCAGTGTTGTAAAAGGCGAATCCCTGAAGGATACAGCCCTCACAATTCAGGCCCTCGGCGCGGACTTTGTATTAGTCAGGCACTCCTCTTCCGGTGTACCGCATCTGCTGAGTAATCTTCTTGATGTATCGGTCATTAATGCGGGAGACGGTTCAAATGAACATCCGACACAGGCACTCCTGGACATGTTTACGATTCAGTCACACAAGAAGAATTTCAAAGGCCTCAAGGTGGCTATTATCGGAGATATTGCTCACAGCAGAGTCGCCAAATCCAATATATATGCCCTCACAAAGCTGGATGCCGAAGTAAGAGTGATATGCCCCCCGACACTTACCCCTGCTGAAGTGGACAGGCTCGGAGTCAAGGTTTATCACTCCACAGATGAGGGATTAAAGAACGTTGATGTTGTCATGGCACTGCGGCTGCAGCTTGAGCGCCAGAGCAAGGGCTTTCTCCCATCGCTGAGGGAATATTTTAAACTCTACGGCCTTACAGCAGAAAGAATTAAACTGGCCAGGGAAGACGCGATTGTAATGCACCCCGGGCCTATGAACAGGGGAGTTGAAATAGCGTCATCAGTTGCTGACGGGCAGCAGTCTGTTATTCTTGAGCAGGTCACAAACGGAATCGCGGTCAGGATGGCTGTACTGTATCTTCTTTCGGGAGTCAAGAAATGAACATAGTTATTAAAAATGGTCATGTTGTCGATCCTTCTCAAAATATTGATGGCCACAGGGACATATTTATAAAGGGCCGTAAAATTGAAGGTATCTACCCCAAAGGCAAAGCACCTGAAGCGGATAAAACAATTGACGCTTCAAAATGTCTTGTAATCCCGGGGCTGGTTGATATACACACACATCTTCGCGAGCCGGGCTTTGAATATAAGGAAACTATTGAGACAGGCACCCTGTCCGCGGTCAGGGGCGGTTTCACAACTGTCTGCTGTATGCCGAACACCTATCCTGTTAATGATAATGTTGCGGTCACCGAATTAATACTTGACAAGGCCAAAAAGCAGGGGTCCTGCACTGTTCATCCAATAGGGGCAATTACAACCGGATCAAACAGCGAAGAACTTACAGAGCTTGAGGCCCTTATTGAGGCCGGCTGCAAAGCTTTTTCAGATGATGGAAGACCTGTCACTAACAGCCAGATGATGAGACGCGCCCTGGAATATTCGAAAATATTCGATGTTCCCATCCTCTCACACTGTGAGGACCTGAGATTATCAGAGGGCGGTGTAATGAACGAAGGTTTTGTATCTACAATTGTCGGCCTGAGGGGTATCCCGAGAGCTGCCGAAGATACAATGGTAGCCAGAGATATTTCATTGTGTGAACTGACCGGCGGTAAACTCCATATTGCACATGTATCGACAGCCGGTTCGGTTAATTTAATACGAAATGCCAAATCAAGGGGTGTCAATGTAACAGCAGAAACCTGCCCGCACTACTTCAACCTTACGGATGAGGCAATAATCAGCTATGATACAAACCTCAAGGTCAATCCTCCCATCAGGACTATTGAAGATGTCGAAGCCATAAAAGAAGGTATTAAAGACGGTACAATTGATATCATTGCAACAGATCATGCACCGCACCATTATGACGATAAGCAAAGGGAGTTCGATGCTGCGGCGTTTGGAATATCCGGACTCGAAACCGCCTTTGCACTCAGCTACCACCTTGTACATCACGATATTATAGACCTTAAGAAGCTCATTAAGTTAATGTGCGTAACCCCGTCTAATTTAATGGGAATTAACAAGGGAACATTAATGCCGGGAGCTGATGCAGACATAGCGATAATTAATACCGAAAATATATACAAGGTCGATTCATCCAAATTTCTATCAAAAGGAAAAAACTCTCCCTTTAACAAATGGACATTAACAGGTACGGTAGAAAAGACTGTTGCAATGGGGAAGGTTTTCGATTGGAATTCAACAGAAATCAGAAAGCTGATATTATAAGGCTGAAGACGGAAAACAAATTAAATTATTTATAAATTCAAATACTCAGCTTTATCCCCCTCTTTAGCAAAGAGGGGTTAGGGGAGATTTTATTAATGAATATATTATTTAAAAATCCCCCTTCTCCCCCTTTGCCAAAGGGGGAGAACCTGAGTAGATAGTATAAATTAAATATTAAGGATTAAAGATATGGACACAAATAAAACAAAAGCGTTATTAGTACTGGCCGACGGTATGGTTTTTGAAGGCTACGGTTTTGGCGCTAAAGGGGAGACAACAGGCGAGGTGGTTTTTAATACCTCAATGACCGGTTATCAGGAAATACTTACAGACCCTTCCTACAAAGGGCAGATTGTAGCAATGACCTATTCACAGATAGGAAACTACGGAATCAACCCGGAAGATGTCGAATCAGGGAATCCGAACCTGGAGGGTTTTATAGCAAAGGAATTCTTTGATTTTCCGAGCAACTGGCGTTCATCAAAGAGTCTTGGTCAATACCTGAGGGAGTATGATAAAACGGCCATCGGCGGTATTGACACAAGGGCGCTTACCAGTCATTTGAGAGACAACGGCACACAGATGGGAATTATTTCGACTGAAGATAAAAGCCCGGAAAGCCTGCTCGAAAAAGTAAGGAGCCATCCCGGGATATCTTCTTTCGACCTTGTTAAAGAGGTTACAACAGATACGCCCTACTCCTGGACAGAAACACTGTGGAAGCTGGGGGGAAAGACCGTCGGGCGTCGGGCGTCGGGCGTCGAAAAGAAAGTCGTTGTTTACGACTTTGGGGTAAAGAGGAACATCTTGCGCCATCTTGTGGAAGCTGGTTTCAGCGTAAAGGTTGTGCCGGCCCAGACACCGCCGGAAGAAGTCCTTGAGGAAGCTGACGGCATTGTTTTAAGTAATGGACCAGGTAATCCGCAGTCTGTACCCTATGCCGCGGAGATTGCAAAAAAACTTATAGGTAAAAAACCGGTGCTGGGTATATGCCTCGGCCACCAGATAATGGGGCTTGCACTGGGCGGCACGACTTATAAACTCAAGTTCGGACATCACGGGGGAAACCATCCTGTAATGGATTTATATACAAAGAAAGTAGAAATTACGTCGCAGAACCACAATTACTGTGTTGATATAAAAAGCCTTAAAGGCCAGGTAGAATTAACCCACAAAAACCTTTATGACGGAACTGAAGAAGGAATGGTACATAAAGATATGCCAATCATGACATTCCAGCACCACCCCGAAGCTGGGCCGGGGCCAAATGATTCGGGATATATCTTTAAAAGATTTATGGAGATGGTAGAGAAATACTAAACAGAAGGATTCAAGGGGTCCAGGGTTCGAGGATTCAAGTGATTGAATCAAAAAGTCTTTTTTTCACTTGACCCCTCGAACCCTTGAATCCTCGAACCCTTCTCATTAATAATATGAAAGACACAAATAAACAAATTAATTATCAGATCAAAACTGAAGATGACAGGCTCATCTTTACAACCTCATCTTTTTTGGCTGAGAAGACCAGCGTGCTCCATTCAGGTGTTTATACGAGGGAGTTTTCATCAATGCTTTTTGCATCTGCTGTAAGCATATTTTTCTATATGGGTTTGATCACCGCTAATATCAACCCGGTCTTTTTTCGCTATATTCTTATTGTTCTGGTTTTTGTGGCCGGCTTTCTTGCTGCAAACAAGTTCATTTTCAAGGACAAGAAGATCGAAGTTATTTTAGATAAATCTATAAAAACGGCAATTATTACAAGATTTGGAATTATCTCAAAAAAAAAAGAAAATATACCCTTTGAAAATATCGGGTCTGTCGAACTTCGGACCAGAAAGTTCACCCCTGAAAATATAGATGGAATTAAATTTGTACAGCAAATCTCCGCGCAGCATGGGAGCGCAATGCCGGAATTAAGTGAGGAAGAGGAATTCATTACTCTTTCTTTGACTCTGACTGATGGATCTGACCGGGTTATCTACGCTGGAAAGATCGACGGCGGAAAAGTTAATGGAGAGCCGTCAATCCCTGTAAATGAAATAAAGAGCTTTTTGAATAAGTGAAGCTCCCCGCCTACAAGGCGGGGCATCAAAAAGAATAACTTTATTAATGATAATGCAGTCTGTATTCCCCTCTTTGGTAAAGAGGGGTTAGGG
>JBDLIC010000003.1:0-68186 GCA_039715075.1 Nitrospirota bacterium | reverse complement strand
ACTCTGTGATTGTTGAGGAAAACTACAAAATATCTGATTATCGAAGAAAGGGATTCTTTCAAACTACCGCGCCAGCGGTTTAGTTCAACTTCAACTTATGAATGAAATCCAGACTGATGCAATCTTACTGACTATATAGAATTATTAATGCGAGATAACTACTTGCAAATACAGATGACTTCTATCGCAAATGCTCATTCTTGCAAGTTTTCAGATAACTGAACATTCTGGTAGGAAACTTTTTTAAATCAATTAACAATTTTCAATTACGAATTACGAAAAGAAAAGACCGTTACAACTGCTTGAGCAATTCTCTTCATCTTCTAATTTGCAGGGAGGAGAAATAAAGATAAGATTAATTATGGAGAATAAACTGCACATTTATAATTTCCAGGGCCCGGGAGACTTCCATTTCCTGTTGAATTTCTGATCTTTCTTAATAGCATCAAGCGGTTTAATGAGAAATTGTTCTATCTCTTTTGCCACTGCCGATAATTCTTGAGGAACATGTTGTATTTCTCCTTTATTCAAGAATGCTTTCCAAAGTGTCTGTCGGTCGGATTTATTATCATAGATTTCTTCTGCAAACAACTTACTATCCTCCGGGAACGCTGTTTTGCGATGCACGAAAGTTCTTCTTAATGCTTCTGTTAGTTTTGAACCGTTAAAATCAAACCGGCGCATCATAAGCCGGATATCATAAAAATCTTTCATTCTGCTGTTAAGAAGTCCCAGCTTAACCATGGCCTCAAATTTCTCACTAATAACGCTCTCTGCCGGATACCCTTTAAGTCGCGGCTTAGGAAAATCTAAAATGACAGGGTATTCAATTGCTTTTGGCCCTGGATAAATGCTGTCCCCGAAACCGACATCAATCTGCATCGGTATACGAGAACGATGAAGAAATCCTGTGAACTTCACGCGTATGCCTTCATAATCCGCGTCTTCCTTTATTCTCTGTCCTTTCACTGATTTAGAATCAAATACAAGTCCGTCAGGAATCACATCAGCTTTACAAATATCTTTTATCATCTTTTCAATACTCGCTAGCTGATTATCAAACCGTGCCAGGAAATCAATATCAATAGTGGTCCTTCGCTGCGGGACATGCCATGCTGTAAACATTAAAGCGCCTTTGAGAATAAAATTATCAGCATATTTAGAACAACTAAACCGGTAAAGGAATCTTTCCATCCCAAAATATTGCAATACTTCTGCAAAAGGACGATCTGTTTCTTTTGCCTTATTTTGGAGTTGCCCACGGACAGATGCCTCTATGTTTTTAATGTTTTTTCTCATAGAATGGCTTCGAGTATAGGTTTGATGATGTTATTAACCCGGCAAATTTTGGCATATTGCATAATCTCCACAGGTTTTACGCCTTTCTCTGTTATAGCGGTCTTGAGCGCTTCTCTTGCCACATTTACCCCTATCTTATTACGGAATTTAAAACAATCGGCAATCGTTTTTGCAATACTGTATACCCTGATTTTAAACCGGTCTGTTTCATGCTCTTCGATGCCGGCTTCCCAGGCTTTTTGCGCGAAGCGGTAAAACTTTACCGGGGGATATATAATTTTATAAGGACGTGATGAACGCGGAATAGCAATATCAACACGGCGAGGTATCTCATTTGTTGCTTCGTGAAATGCCAGGGCGGAAAGAAGACAAATAATACCCCTGGGTGCCTGAAGCGACGCCGTTACAAGGTCGGGATGAGAATCGAATTCATAGTCGGACAGCCGATAAAGTCCCCTGAAAATTTTCTCCACCTTTCCTTCTTTAACCAGCGAATTAAGCGAATCGGGATGAAATCCTGCTCTCAGGATAGAAGAAAAACGCACAACTCCATTATGGCTTTTAAAATAATTAATCATGCCTTGCGTGTTTCTTTTCATCATTTTGCTCCGTATAATTTAACACCACTTGCAATTAAGTATATACATTTTATACGGTATTGTCAATAATCTTTTTGATACTGTTAATCCTGTCAAATTTATTTGTAGGTAGTGTGGGGGGTCAATATTTAGGCGGCCCCTGGACTGTGATTGCACCGGCTGCGGGTTTTGGAGTGGGCTTAGTCGGAGATATGAAATTCATGCATAAGATGCATAAACCTTTGCCAAAAAAAACTGAAGAAGATGAAACAGATGATACACAGCCTATTCTAAAATTTAGAGAGTAAGGTAAGGGTCAATATATAAACTCGGCTTCTTTGTCCGTCATTCCCGAAGTCCTTAATCGGGAATCCAGAAGTTAATGAAAAGACTAGATTCCCGCTCAACAGACTATCGGGAATGACAAAAACAAAAAACGGCACTTATAAACAGACTCTAAATATGAATGCAAGCCACAGATTTTTATAAATAAATCAGAATTATTATCTGGATTATGCAGTTCAAATATCTTATAATATGATCAATTTCATCCTGAAATCCCATAACATAAAGGAGTTTGCAATGAAACAGGCAATTATATTTCTTATCGCAATATCAGCAATATTAGTATGTATAACTACCTCGGAGGCCACGCACGAAACAGCAAAACCGGCTGTGCTTTATATGACCGATGACGAGCAGGTCGAACTCGCCCGGAGTGCAGCGCCATCCTTCATCTCAAAGGATGCAATCATACTCATAGTGGACACGGACCGTTCGTTCAAGAAAGTCAGGAACGGCTTCAACGGATTTACCTGTTATTCAGACCTCGACAAAATAGATGTGCCTGTCCCGTCATGTATGGATGAGGCAGCTGTGCAGTGGTGGAACGATTTTATAACGGGGAAACCAGGGCCCACCAATACAGTGCCTGGAATCGCTTATATGGCACAGGGCGCACTACGTTGGGAAAAGGACGGAAAGATATATATGGACTGGCATACGCCTGACACAACGAGGGTCAAGGAACCGCCCCACTGGTTAATTTTATGGCCCTTTGAAGCAGGGAGGACAAAACTCCCCACTTATCCCGGCAAGTTTGGTTCATCCATTATGTATAGCGGGACTCCATGGTCACATATAATGATTTACCAGGACCCGATGCTGATGGTTAAATAAATTGCTGGTCGATCATGGTGGTTTGCAGGCGACATGAAATAAGGTAATATCAGACTTCAATACCTCTATCATTTTGTTTGACCATAACTTCTTTTCTGCGTTTATATATGCCCTGAATAGTCCATAGAATAATCAACGCCAGCACTGCCAGTATTGAAAATGTAAATAATATATCTGAGTATTCTTTAAGCCTTTCCATTTCAAATCCAAATACGGTATAAACAATTGTCGCCGGAAGCATACCAATACCGGTTGCAAGGATAAATGAACGAATCTTTATGGTGCTGAGACCTGCCGCATAACTGATGAAATCAAATGATATAAAGGGCAAGAGGCGGGCAGTCAGAATCATCCTGAAGCCGTACCTGCTTTCAAGGCGTTCAATATATTCAACGCCTTTCTTATGGCCCAGAACTTTGCCTGAAAATTTTTCATAAAACAGGCGCGACATCATGAACGACACAAGCGCCCCGCACATGGCGCCGATCCATGATATTATGATTCCCCAGTAAACGCCGAAAACCAGACCATTTGCTGCAGTAATCAGGAATGCAGGCAAGGGAGCAATAACTGCCTGCATTGTCATAAGAAGTATGCTCATTAAAGGCGCGGCAACTCCCCAGGACAGAATCAGGGCTTTGATGTCTTCAAGTGATTCACCTGCGAGAATTACGCATGTTTCCTGATAGTGATGATGTATTGAGAAGAATAAAGCAAGAAAAAAAGCAAGAGACAAAAGCAGGAGAATTATAATTTTCGGCTTTGTTATATCAAATCTTGAAAAAAGCAGTCCGATTAACAGGACCCCCAAAAACAGTAATGTCAGATCATATATTCCCATAGTTAGACCTGTTACTCATTAAAATGAAGTCAATCGACATTATTCAATAAATCATTTCATCTAGATGTTTATCAATAAAAAAAGGCGGCTATTCATGAAGATTATAACCGCCTTTCTGCATTTTCAATACTACAACACTTTTCTATCTACCTGGGAGACTTTTCATATATCTTCCACTGAAGGTCACGCATCTCTTTTTCAAGATTCATGATTGTCTCACGATTTGTATCCGGATTGCGGATGGCCTCAGAATACTCAAATTTCTTATTGTGCATCTGCTTTCTCAGATCCGACGTTTCTTCCATAAACTTCTGATAGTCTTCCTGATATTTTTTATAGGATTCATCATCGTATCCCTGTTTCCCGTATCCTTTGCCGTAACCCATCATGCCGCCCATATGGCCCTGGCCCATCATTCCGTATCCGCCCATATGACCCGGCCCCATCATTCCATATCCACCCATATGACCTTGACCCATCATCCCGTATCCGCCATGTCCCATCATGCCCGGTCCCATCATGCCGCGCATGTGACCCGGTCCCATCATTCCATATCCGCCCATGTGGCCCTGGCCCATCATACCGTATCCGCCATATCCCATCATGCCCGGTCCCATCATCTGCTGGCATGGATAACCGCCGCCATAAGGCATCTGGCCATAGGGCATTCCCTGCGGCGGCTGCTGACTCTGGCTGCCCGCATAGCCCTGTCCCATCATCCCCTGTCCCGACATATGACCCTGGTCTCCCATATGCCCCTCTCCCATCTGGGCAAAGCTGTAAGACGCTGTTAAACCTAAAATCAAGACTGTTATTAATAGTAAGCGCTTCATTTTTATTACCTCCTTTTTAAGTTTCTTAAAGACTTCCTTAACTCTGCTGGTTGTGATATACCTTCCTTTTAATACATAACCATGTGCTTGTCAAGTATTGAGCCTTGTGGTCCTGCTTAAGTTTTTTCTGAAATTGCTGTTTTCTTCTCACCGTACTCATCCTTTGTAATCTCACCCGCTGCATACTTTTTCTTTAGAATATCGAGTGCAGTCTCTCTGCTTTCCCCGGAACTGCCGCTGCTCAGCAACTGCTTGAGCAGATAAGCGACTCCCAGTATTACAAATGCCCAGAAAAGCACCATAAATATCCATCCGAATCCAAATCCCATTCCACTGAAATTGCCCCAATGCATCATGTTTACCACCTCCTTTTCCATATTAGATTTAATTAGAGAATATACTGAAAATACGAAAGGAATATGAAGAGAAAATGAATAAAATGTGAAGATCAATTATTAATTCTATTCTTCACACTTTGTTCATATTTAGATGTTAAAAAAAGACATGCCTAAAAAGCACAAAATCTATATTGCTGCAGTTCTTCTGACAATCATGGCATTATTCATGTTTCAGGCAGACTTGTTATATGCCTGCAACGGCAAAGATGTAATCCTTTCTGAAAATACTGAGACAGAAGAGCAAAACAATCGTGGGAATAATTATGATGAAGAGGGAAACCTCCTCTATGATGAATCATTAATAAATATTACTCCTGATCATGCCAGGGAGATAGCAGAGCGGTTCCTCACCGAAAATCTGCAGCCCCCCCCATTCCCCCTGGCATTCAGGAAGCTTGAGAAAGTGCACAGGAAGGTCGTATATCAGTTTGAGTCGGAACCTTTAAAAGGATATGATGGCGGCTACCACCTTGGTCCGGTTAACTTCAAGGTAGAACGGCTTGTGCTTGATGTTGACGCCATGACAGGCAATATTCATATTGCCAACGGATGCGGCGCTGCACCGGGGAAGATGGTTTATAAATATAATCCTTCGGATTTTGACGGGACTCCGCCGGACAGTCCGGTAGTATATGCCTCAAACAATACGAATTTCATTGCCCGGAATACAGGAAATACAATAAATATAGACGGAAAGATTTCTGCAGGGGAATGGAAGGACACAGGGCACAGGTATTTTTATCTGGGGAGCTATGAACCTCATAAACCTTCTGAAGGACACAAAGAACCATATTACTATGTTGAGGTCTGGACGCAGATCGATAATGAAAACATATATTTCGCAGTAAAGACGGACACTCCTTACTGGGTAGGCCTGATGTTCAAAAATGACGCTAATCTCGGGATGCTCGGTGCATACAAGGATGCTAAAGTCATGAAATCAGACGGTGAAGTGAGCGACAGATATTTCACGCAGCGCCCGAACAAGACCTTTTTTCTTAAAAAGGACGATACCGACCACGTCACCGCAAAAGGCAATCATCAGAATGATTTCTATACATATGAATTCGCTTTTCCCTTGAAGACCTTTGACAAGCAGGACGTATCCTTTGAAATCGGGAAAGCCTATAATATGCTCCTTGTCGTCGGAAATACCATGAAACATTACGGGATCTTCACGCTTGATAAGGCACATGCCAATCACGATCATTCCAAAAGCAATCAGGAGCATGCGGATGTATGGGCGAGCAATGAGACTACATTCCGTATAGGAGAGGGTGCAGACAGGGACATTTTCGGGAATCCCATAATGTCCGCTTTTACCGGCTTTGATTCAGGATTTGACCCTTCCAAAAAGGAGACCCATTTCCACTATGCAGGCATATCTCTGAAAGACTTTGCCGGCCGGGCTTCGATGACCGGTTATGTCAGCTGGCTGTTAGTTTTTTCAGGTATGATCGGGATGGGATTTATACTCAGCCGTTTCAGATCTTCGTCACAAAACAAACCTGAGTATCGTGAAAAAGAAGGCTTCGATCTTCTAAAAATAGGCTGGATTAAACGCACTGTTACCTCAAAATATTTCAGATATATTTTTGTCATCCCCACGCTGCTTATATTTCTGGCTGTCACTTATCTCGGCTTCTTTGATGTCCAGGATGGTCAGCGTAATATTGCGACAGTCTTTACCTGGACTATCTGGTGGAGTCTGGTCATATTCACTTTTATACTTGCAGGCCGTTTCTGGTGCATGATGTGCCCTTTTGCGGCCATTGCCGACTTTGCCCAGAAATTTGTTTCTTTGAACAAAAAACTTCCCGGCTGGCTCCAAAACATGGGACTGCAGACCATAGGTTTCCTTGTACTGACCTGGGCATTTACGATCCTTGCATTCGGCAGCAAGCCGTTTGTGACATCAGTAGTGATATTAATTATTCTGGCTGCAGCTGTCGCATTTAGTATTATTTATGAACGGCGCTCCTTCTGCCGTCATATCTGCCCTATCGGGGCAGTTATCGGGATCTATTCCATGGTATCACCCTTTGAGCTGCGTTCATGCAATAAAGGCCGCTGTGACGCACACAAAAAGAAAACATGTACAGAGGCCTGTCCTATGCTCGAATCGCCGGAAGATATGGACAACAACGTGTACTGTAATTTCTGTATGAAATGCCAACCGGCCTGCCCTTCGCAAAATCTGAGTCTGCGCCTCAGGTCCTTTGGCAAAGACATATATGCCAGCCTGCGCAAATCAAAGGCAGAGGCAATCGCAGCATTGTTATTATTGGGAGTGGTCATTGTAGAGACTCTTGCCATGACCTCATCATGGGAACCGCTGAAAGGAGGTTTCAGTTCAGTTACCGGTATAACAGCACCTTCACTGGTTTATACAATCGTATTTACGGCCGTGCTTCTGATACCTGTCGCAATCTTTTATTTAATATGTTATCTGCTTAAATTATGGCTTGGAAAGAGGGACTACAAAACGCAGGACCTTGTAAAGGACTTCGCTTTTCTCTTTATACCCATGGGAGTAGGACTGCACTTTGCACACAACATTCAGCACCTTTTAATTGAAAGCCCTATAGCGCTGCCTGCTACTATCCGGTTCCTGCAGAACATTGGTATCGGAGCGTCACTCTCTGCAAACTGGAACCCTTCCCCTCTGCTGGGACTTGAGACCATTTACTTTATCCAGATGAGTATCCTTGCAACGGGATTCGGTTTCACATTATATGTGTTATACCGCCTGCTCAGGCGCTATCAAAAGCCTCTTTATCATATGTATAAGATGACCCTGGTTATGTCTCTGTACGCACTGGTTGTTGTACTTTCCAGTATTTATATGCTCGGTCTGCCCATGAGCGGGAGACATGTGCATTAGTGGAGAAATAATAGTTTAAATGCATATATCAAATAAGGTATTCACCATAACAATAATCCTCATTCTTCTGGGCAGTATATACGGAGGGTTCAGAGAATTTTCAGGGACTCTTCCTGAAGCCGCCGGGGCTGATCAGAACTTGTCAGATACTGATCTCTCCTCGCTAATGACGGCAATGAATATCCAGAAACCCGAGAAACCGCTACTGCCCCCGGATTTCACTTTGATGTCTATCGCTGAAGAACAAATCAATCTCAGGCAGCAGCGCGGCAATGTGATTATGCTGAGTTTCTGGGCAACATGGTGAGGCTGGTGCAAGAAGGAGTTGCCTTCTCTTGAAAAACTGGGCCGGCATTTTAAAGGTAAACCGTTTTCAATACTGGCGATAAATGTAGGAGAGGAAAAGGAAACAGTCCTAAAATTTATTGAGGAAAGAAACCTTTCTTTCACTTTTTTACTGGATCAGGATGAACAGGTGAGCGCCAGCTACGGTGTAAGGTCTCACCCCATGAAGTTCCTGATAGATAAAAACGGAGACATCATTGGAGTTTCTCTCGGTTATGGAGAATGGAATACTGATGACATGAAATCAATTATTCAAGCCTTAATGAGTTCATGAGGAGGGAGAATAAAATGAAAACATTTTTCCACTTAATTACTGTACCGGTGTTCACACTAACTCTTTTACTTTCCCCGTTTGTTCTGAAAGACTCATTTGCACATGGCAAGGAAAAACATGCCTCCGCAAAGAGCAGCGTCACTTATACAAACAGCATCAAGCCAATATTCGATAAAAAATGCGCAAAGTGCCACGGCAAAAAATCACCTGAGCATATGGGATTCGTAAAAGATGTAGAGAAATATACAGCAAAGAAAATCGGCCCTAAAATGGACAGCTTCTCGCATCTGGTTTCTTTTGTCATATGGCCGGATGCCGGATCGCTGGCAAAGGCCCTTGACGATGGCAGGAATACAGAGGACGGAAAACCCGGCAAGATGTACGAACGCCTCGGGAAAACAGAAGAAGAACGGCAGAAGAATCTAGGTATATTCAAAAAGTGGGTAGGTTACTGGACAATGAAAGCATGGTCTGATATTACTAAAGATGAAATAGGCAGGATAAAGATTGCCTATTGAATACAGCAGTTCAAACCTAAATACATAAGACAGGCATTGCTAGGGATTCCCGCTCAAAGGACTGCGGGAATGACGGTCATGTGCTTCACATAATGAAGTCAGATTTCTTTTTCCAGTAAACCGGCCATACGCTCAAGATGCATCCGCTCTTCTTCTGAAAGCAGATCAAATATCTTCCCGGCATTACTGTCCACAAATTTTCTCCCCATCTTTATATAGAGGTCATAAGCATTGGCTTCAAGAGAGATCGTAAACTCGAGAATTTCCTTTAAACTCTTTTCCTGTGCCCATTCCAGTGCCTCCGTTACACTTATGCCGCCCTCCATCATGTCTCCCGGTGTCTCTGAAGATATAAGCTCACCCATGTCTTCCGGCACAGCCTTACTGCCGGTCAATTCCTGGTATACTTTTAAAATGGATTCCTTGTGATGTTCCTCAGCAGTAACAAGGTCTTTAAATAATGAAACTGCATCTCCATCATTTGTCAGCGTTGAGACTTCTGAATAGAATTTTCTTGACCCATCTTCAAGCAGCCATGCAAGGGCAGCAAGCTCTTCCGGACTTTCACTGCCTGAAAAATACGCCATGCCGGACTCCGGGACCCCTTCAGCCCTCGCCCCTTTCCAGGCATTAATGCCTCCGGACATATTTATAACATTACTGAATCCCGCATCAGAGAGTATGGATGCAGCAGCACGGCTGCGTACCCCGATGCCTCAATAGGCAATGGTCGGTTTTTCCCTGTCAAGATTTTTAACTTGTGCAGAAAGGTCTTTCAGGGGCATCAGATGCGCGCCCGGTATGTGATCCTGTTCATACTCAAAAGGCTGGCGCACATCAATAAGGTTGTACTCATCAGGATTTTCATCCCGCAAATATTCTCTGACTTTGTCCGCAGACATTGATTTAACAGGTTTGAAGTAATTAGATATGGCCATAATGGACCTCTCAGTTTAAGTGAAGCTCCCCGTCTACAAGGCGGGGCATCAAAAAGAATAACATTATTAATAATAATGCAGTCTATATTCCCCCCTTTGCTAAAGGGGGTGATATAAATAGAACCTAAAACTATCTCAGGAATAAAAGAGATTTTTTAATATTGCTCTTATTATCCTGTAGCCTATCTTAAGGATTCCTGTTATGTTTCCTGTGAATTTCGATTTACCCGTGCCCTCGCGGTAGCTTACCGGAACTTCTGTTATTTTAAATTTCTTTTTAACTGCCTTGACCTGCATTTCGATGGTCCATCCAAGATTGTCATTCATATCCAGTTCAAGCAGCCTCTCAAACTTGATGGCCCTGAAAGGCCCGACATCGGTGTATTTAAAGCCATAGCACAGTCTTATCAGAACAGTTGCCAGGAGATTGCCGAAAAGGACAGGAAAACGGAGCGCACCTTCTTCAGCCCTTCCCATTACCCTGGATCCGCAGACAAGGTCATAATCCTCCTTAACTATAGGTCCCACTATTTTTTTTATCTCATCAGGATGATCACTATAGTTCCCGTCAACAAAAGCGACTATATCCGGCTTTTTTGTTTTAAGATAATCAATTCCCTTCAGGCAGGGATAGCCATAGCCTCTCCTGGCCTCAAACAGAAGTGTCGCCCCTTCTTCCCTCGCTAATGAGGGGGTCCTGTCTTTACTCCCGTTGTCTATAACTACCACTTCATCAACCAGGTCCCTTGATATATCTTTCATAACAAGCGGCAGTGTCTTCTCCTCATTCAGCACAGGTATTATAACAGCTATTTTTTTACCGGATAACATTATTCCCTCTATGTGTTAACTAAAAATTTATTTCAGGAGACTCCAGAATTCACTCCACCACTTCAACTGAAAATCAAGAAAGGCCTTCCTTTCAGGGACAGTAAAATATATTACAGCTAAAACAAGCACAGCCGTAATATAAATAATAAACAGTATATTTTTCTTTCCTTCGTCCTTCATTCATCCACCCTTGCTTTAAAATTTCACCCTGGAGCTGTACAAAGGAGCTTTAGATTTAAAATAGATGGCGATACCTTCAGTTCAGATCTAAGTATGCCATACGCAATTTCACTCTAGGTGAAAAATAATATATAGCAATAACTCCTTCAATATCTTATCGCAGTTCAGGTATTTTTAATCTAAAGCTCCTTTGTACAGCCAGTTAGCCATAACTCATTCATGTTTCATTAAACTTCACTATTTTATAGTTCTCATCAGAATACACGACCCTATATTTTTCTTCCAGCCCCCCCAACCACCCGATAGCAGAAAACACTTTTCTCTCCTTTTCTATCCATTTATCTTCCATCGAATTCTGCCGTACAAGAATATGCGTAACATTACTCTTTTTCAGCTCCTTTAACCACTCCTTATATGTGTCTGATTTTATAAAGCTGATCCTGTTTGAAAATCCATTGTTCCACAAAGGAGCGTGAAACAATGGTTCAAAAGTATAGGCAAGGTTATCATTTCCGGAAATGTTCCTGCTTATCCATATCCAGTAACCGTATTCCTGTCTCGCATGAATGTCTATATTAAAAGGAGCATGCCATCCTATTGTACGTTCTTTTGCAGGCAAATGTATAAATTTCTTAATCTGCTCAGCATTCACAATCGGTGAATTTGCAGTAACGAGTGTATATCCGGCGAGAAACAAAGCTGTAATTTTCAAAACATACGCCCTCCTGCCAAAATACTCCAGGGCTACTCCGAATGAAATCGCTCCAAGACCGGTTACAAAAATAACATACCGCGGAGTCCAGTTTCTCGGGTAAAGCAGGAACGTTATAATTATGATCATGCTGACTCCAAGCAAAGAAAAACGTTTCCGAATAATTGCGTAGACAACAGAAAACACTATACTTGGCAGGAAAAGGATAAACCATATGGGGCCCAACCCCCCGAGCCTCGAATCATATAAATAGTGGCTGATATTCTCGCTCCACACATACAGCGGTCGGGTGAACCAGGAAAGGCTCTTTATAATTTCGGGTGGTGGTTCTATTAATCCCTTAAAAAGACCTTTAAAAATGGTCATATTAAAAATTGAAATCTCCATCGGATAAACCGGATTGCCGTATATGACCCAATTTTTTATATACCAGTAGCCACCCAGCAAAAAAACAGGGATTAAAAAATATAATAAATACAGTTTTGAAGTCCTTTTCAGCAGGGACGGTATCTCTGAAAACAAATAGCCTTGCCGCATACAATGCCTTCGCAGCTCCTTTATTACAAAAAAAAGAGAAAGGGTAATAATAAAAAGCGGCCCGGAACCTTTTGAACCAAGTAAAATTCCAGCTGTCAGTCCTGCGATAATGAGCGGCAAATTCTTTTGTCGGGATTCCCCTTCCCCCGTTTTATTGCCTGCATGTTGGCTCTCCTCCGAATCAAGAAGAAAGTTAAGAGCAGTAAGAAATAGGCCCGTTATCGCAACATCTACATAGTTCGTTGCTGACTGAAGAATAATTACTGGAGTAAAGAAAAAAAGCAGAGATGAGTAAGCAGCATTCTTCTTTCCTATGTTCATTTTAACTGCTATGCTGTATATCGCCACAACACCTGCCATAGCAAAAGGGAGCTGACTCAGGTCCGTTATAACGCTGTCCTGCAAAAAAATTATATTCCAGAGGAAAAAAAGCTCTATATTTTTCGGAAAAATATTGATAAATTGATCAATAAATGAATTGACAGCAACTTCCTGAATTGCTCCGCTTTGCATAATATTACCCACAATAGGGAGGTGGTACCATAGAGCGTCCCACGTATAAGAAGGGAAAAGGTATCCTGAAAAAACGATTGAGCAGATAGAAGCAATAAAAAATAAAAAAACAGAAAGCAGCATCCTGTTCCCGATGATTAACCGGATAAAGGAGGTTACCCCATCTTTTATCTCATTTAAAACTCCTTCAAGCAGTCTAATAACAGCAGTGAATCCAGGCTTGCCTGATAATATAATAGAAAAAGACAATAATCCTGCAGATACGGTCAGATTAAGAATAAACAGTGGCCCGGCATAAAGATTTTCAAAAACAACACCGAGAAGCATTTCTGTCACAATGATTTGTGACAGGGCAAGGACACAAACAGCCATCATTCTATCAGGAAACGAAAAAATATCTCTTTTCTTTAAAAGAAATACATGCCAGGAAAAAAACAGAAAAAGATTTATTATGATATATTCGGAAATTCTCAATTAATCAAAACAGTTCCAGAATCTCCTGAAACTGCAGTCAGTCATTTCATGATAATATTCAAGCTGTTTTTCTTCCTCTTCCTTTAATCCCATTTTACCATAGACTTCAGCAATGTCCCAAAGTGCATAACGGTGTGACGGCTCTGTTTCAAGCACCTTTCTGAATTCATACAGGGCCTCCTCATATTTCCCGCTATCTTTATAAATTTTACCGAGAGAATGATGGGCATAAACATTGTCAGGATCTATTTCTATGGCTTTTTCACACAGCTCTATTGCCCTGTCAAACTGTTTTTTTTCTATATAAATATGTCCCAAATCAAAATAGGCATAAGGGTGTTCGGGTGCAATTTCAATTAACTTTGTATATATCCTTTCCGCATTATCAAAGTCAGCTCTCTCTTTATACATTAATCCCAGCTGATAATAAGAGTAAGAGTCATCCGGATTTATATCTACAGCACTGACAAACTGGTCCATTGCTTTGTCATGCATTTGAAGGGTCTGATAAAAAACAGCCATTAGAGTAAACCTGTTCTGGAAGGTATAGAGAGACAGAATTAACAGGACAAAAAAAACGGTCAGCTGAAATATAATTTTTTTTTTATCTGCATCCCTGTTAAACAGTATAAAAAGGTGTTTTCTTTATGAAACCCATTAAGTCTCAAAAGAAAACACCCTTCAACTTTTCACTTAGAAATTAATGCATATAGACAAGTGCTATAGAAGATGTTTTTCCAAGGGAGGAATCCTTTGTCACGAAATGACCATAGCCGGTTAAAACCTCATTATATGAGACGACTGTCTGCCACTTGGGAGCCAAATTTATTGCAAGGCTTACGCCTGCACTTAAAGTATCCTGTGCAAGTCCCAGCGAATCTTTTATTATTACCACATCATTGTGTCTCTTCTCACCGCCGGTTGCCCAGTTTGCTGCGACCAGTTCATCTGAAACTTCAGCGTTGTCGAGTGATTCTGCCCATTCAATGTTCGCCCTTAAGGACATCCAGGAAGTGAGTGAATATCCGCCGCTAAGAGAATATTTCATCTGGTCAGACGGTTTAAAAGTAAGAGGGTCATGCTCATCATTCTCAAATCTGTATTTATACATTACACTGAACACTGCATAACCCTTGCCAAGCCCCCTGCCGAAGACCAAACCTCCTGTCCAGTCATACTGGCCGTCTCCAAGACTCTGGTGTGTTGTAGGATTTCCATAGTCATATGCCTCAGGTATTTTCACTTCAGTCTGGAAAGACATTATAACCCCTGTGCCTGGAATATTTTTTATAAGGTTCTGCCTTAAACCAATGTTAATGTCACCAATACCGCTCGGTCCGTCTTCACCTGAATATTTAATGGTATCATTAGTTCTTTGCCAGTCCCAGCCGCCGGAAAGAAAAACAGTAAAAGTGTCCGTTACTCCATATTCCCCGTAGTATGATACTTTCTTGGATGAAAATTCCTCCGTAGCTTTTCTTTCTATGTCGTGGTCTGTATCGATGATATTCTCATCCCCATCAAAATTAATAGTAGTAAATTTTTGTGTTGTTCTGTAATACGAGTAGGTAAGCTGATTATATGAGTGTCCTTTTGCCTGAGTCCATCCGGCAAATGACTCAGTAGATATAAAAACTAATCCTATAAGCAGTACCAGAGGCAATAAAAATTTTCTTCTCATAACATAACTCCTTTAACATAGTGATTTATTACTGAAAAAACTTAATAAGTTTTAAAAAAATCAACGTTATCGCTAAGCAGTAATTACGTCTTCAGTATTATTCTTTGAGTTCAAATGGCGTGTAAGCCGGCTTGAAGCAAGCTTTCCCAATACTACTTGATAAAGCGATAAAAAAGCAACATAAAAGTACCCCATCTGGAAAATCATAAGAAAGGGGATCGAAACATAAATCCTGTTAACAAAAGCAAAATATATATTAAACGTAAAGTAAATTCCGAGCAGCAGTTCCATAAATACCAGAGAGTTCATCTCAACCTTGTATTTCTTTCCAAGCCACCTGTCTTTCTTCTTTTCAATATTATACTTAGGGGTCCTTTTGAACTCCGTATCCTTGTTAAACACAGCCTCCAGGACAGCCTTTGAATTACTGACAGACAACCCTATACCAAGAGACATCAGCATGGGCATATAAAAAAGCCTGGATTTCCAGTCTTTGTATGCCTCTTTCTGTGAGCAAAGGTAAAAGAATGAAATACCTATTGTTGCTACCAGCAAAAAGGGCACATCGGTTATGATCATTTGAAACCATCCAATATTAATCCTCGCAACCATGGAAGGATATATAAGGATAGAAAGCATCAGCATTAACAGATAGGAGAAATTATTTGTAAGATGAAAAAATGCCTCTACTTTCACTTTCAAAGGAAGCTTGCTCTTCAGGATTTGCGGGAGCAGCTTCTTGGCCGTCTGTATTGAACCCTTTGCCCATCTATGCTGCTGGCTCTTGAATCCATTAATTTCTACAGGTATCTCCGAAGGGGACAGATTATCCTTGAGGAAAATAAACTTCCATCCCTTCAGCTGTGATCTATAGCTCAGATCCAGATCTTCTGTCAGAGTATCATTCTGCCATCCGCCGGCTGTTTCAATCGCCTCTTTTCTCCAGACCCCGCCTGTACCGTTAAAATTAAAGAACCGGCCGGACCAGTTTCTTGCCGTATGCTCTATGACAAAGTGACCATCAAGCATAATTGCCTGTATCTTCGTCAGGAATGAGTACTTTCTGTTCAGATAGGACCATCTCGTCTGGACCATACCAATTGATTCATCAGCAAAATAATGGACTGTGTTTTTCAGAATATCTCTTTGAGGTACAAAGTCCGCATCGAATACCGCAATAAAATCTCCTTTGGCAGTTTTCAACCCGTTTGCCAATGCACCACCTTTAAAGCCCTCTCTATCTGCACGGTGAATATAATGAATGTCAAATCCCTTTTCCCTGAGTTCATTCACACATTCCAGGGCCACAGAAGCTGTTTCATCTGTCGAGTCGTCAAGCACCTGTATATCGAGGAGTTCCCCGGGATAATCAATTTCACATGATGCAGTAATCAGGCGCCTTGTGACATATAGCTCATTATATATCGGAAGCTGTACGGTAACACGCGGCAATTCCTTAAAACTGCTTTTAAGAACAGGCTTATCTTTTTGATGCTTATAGTAAAGATAAACCATGTAATAACGATGGGATGCGTAAATAAAAACTGTTATCAAAATAAAAAAGTATACGGCCAGAAAAAGATAAAGCAGCATTGTTACTAACCTTTTTAAAAGTTTTAAATTTTAAACTTGAATATATCGATCGCGGGTTTTGTCGAAAAATTATAACATACTGCTACTTCATGAAACAATTAGAAATTTTAATAGTTCAATAACAATCCGGTTATCAAGCATGTTTATACTGAATATATAATACCGAGAAACAATTATTACTCAGGCAACTCTGGCATGCCATTTGCGTTTATAAATTAAAAATAATAAAATATATAGAACAGGTTATGGGCCAGAATAATAATTCAATAAACGACTCTCCTTTCAATTGGACAGCCATTTTGAAAGCACTGGCAGATGAAAACCGTCTGCTTATTATCCACGAGCTCTTAAAGCAGGAAGCAACGGTCCAGGATCTGTCCACCATCCTCAATGTTCAGATGTATAATATTTCCAAGCACTTAAAGATTCTGGAGTCAAACGGTCTGGTCCAGAAAAGAAAAGACGGAATCCACAGAATTTATCATATAACAGAGAACTTCCGGTCCCGTTTTTCAAAAGACAATCAGGTTCTAGACCTTGGCTGCTGCAAATTCATGTTTGGAGATTCAGTGAAGTAAGGTACAATTCAGGAAAGAATACTATCCGCCGCACTGTCAAGCAGGCGAATCTTTTCAATCAGGGCTTCAGGCCCTTTTTCACCAGCCATCCGGAGATCATCACCCCATTTTTGAAGCGTTGCAGTATCAATTTTGCGAACATTGTTGTCTTTAGCCCATTCATAGCCGATTTTCTTTCCGAAGTCATCAAGAAGTCCTCGTATCTTTTCCTTTTCATCAGCAGGGACCTTTTGCAGCATATCATTCATATGATATTTCCAGCCCTTAACAAAAACGGTCCCGTCGTAGAACTTCTTAAACCACTCTTCTTCCTTTTTTGTTATCATTACGCTATCCTTCTTTAATACATAATCTGTAATTTGTTAAGTATATCATAAGTGAAGTTATGTGAGCGAAAACAAATATTATTATCAATGTCATTCTGAACTTATCGGAGCGACTCTCAGCGAAGACTCGATTCGAGTTCCAGAATCTCAGGATGCCAACGGGTTATGAGACCCTGAAACGAGTTCAGGGTGACAACTCGGGCTTTCCGCAACAGGAACTAATTTGCACATTAACTTTATAGATTCTGTAATGCTAAAATGATGGAATAACTATGGAGCAGGTTCTCTTAGGCAAATGGACAAAAGGTCTGTTAGATCGCACACTGATCGAAGCCTCAAAAATCAAGGATACTGGAAATCGCATAGATTTTCTCTCGAAGCATTTTCTGAATACACGCTATAAGGAATCAACATTGATCGGGAATATAAGGACTCCCGAAATTCTGGTGATAAACCTTGAAGAAGTAGACTGTTTTACATTTATTGACTATATAGAAGCAATGAGACGGTCCGGATCGTATCTTGATTTCAGAAAAAATCTGGTCAATGTAAGATACAGGTCCGGGGAAATTGACTACAAAAACAGGAACCATTTCTTCACTGACTGGAAGGAGTTTAATACCGGATTCATAGTTGACTTAACACCGCAAATTGGGGATGGAGAGACTGAAAGTGTAAGCAGGAGGCTGAATGAGAAAGAAGATGGAACACTGTTCCTCCCCGGCATTCCATGTCTACAGAGGAAAGTTGAATATATCCCCACAGCACTCTCCGATGATACTGTCATTGCAGGATTAAAAACAGGTGACTATGTTGGTCTTTATTCAAACATTAAAGGGCTCGACGTTTCACATGTAGGCATTATCATAATGAAGGGTGATTCGGTCACTATACGACATGCTTCTTCTGCAGCAAAACAGCGAAAAGTACTGGACGAAGATTTCAAAAACTACCTGGCAAATAAACCCGGGTTCGTTGTATTGAGGCCAAGGGATTAGATTCGAAATTTTTTGCAGAATCTTTCTACTATTACCCACAAATCTCCAGGCAAGAGCTCGCTTACTTTATTTGCGATAGAATCCGGAACATCCCCGTAATAAGCGTGTGCGATCCCGCCGGTAATGCAGGCAAGTGTATCGCTGTCACCGCCAAGAGATACCGCATTCCTGACAGCGTCCTCATAAGAGGTTGACTCAAGAAAAGCAATAATCGCTTCCGGTACCGTTCCCTGACATGATATATCAAACCGGTATCCCGGTCTGATGTCGTCTAAAGTGCGATCAAGATCATAAGCGAACTCTTTTTGTATCTCTGACTTTACCTGCTCCTTATCACCTGTAATTCTTGCCACAAATACTGCCAGGGCAACCGCCTGAGCCCCCTTTATCCCCTCGGGGTGATTGTGCGTAAACTCAGCTGTTTTTTTTGCTTCGGTTAACACCTTCTCTTTTGAATCAAATGCAAAGCCGACCGGGCTCACACGCATCGCAGAGCCGTTACCCCAGCTGTTATACGGCAGGGCTGACTCTGAAAAAAGCCATTGGAAAAAAGAACCCCCATACCCGCAATCAGGATACTCCCTGCCAACTTCCCTTACCGAGTTCTCATAATCATCCCCGTTCAAAATAGCATGCGCAATTGCTGCTGTCAGCACTGAGTCATCCGTGAATCTGCTATGAGGATTGAACAGCGGAAAGTCCTTTGTTTTTATGGGATGTCTCTCGTAGACCGAACCAATGATATCACCGGCAATAGAACCAATCATATTATTTTCGTTTAAAAACCTCTTTTTAAATACTTGTTACCTGCCTATATCTCTTTTCGTTACATAGACAAGCCCCTGCCCGGGATTAAGAGTATAGTTAAAAGGTTCCGCTATGAATTCAACCGGGTATTCAGGGGACACATCTTTTAAAGGGGCGCCGGCCAGCACAAATTCTCTCATATTCTCAGCAAAAAAATACTGCATATTCGAGATGTCTTTATTAAGGACGATCAGGGCTTCATCTTTTGAGGTTGTTGAGCCTTTCCATAATATTAAAATATTCGGATTGCTGCACTGAATGATTTCTGTCGGGGCCTCCTCCTGGAAAACAGAGTACCTCCCCTTTATATCATTGACTTTTTCAATAAACCACGAAAGGTCTATGTCCGTCTCCTCCCAGTCATCCGGCCGTGTCTTGACAACATGCGGGTTTTTGCGGAACCCAAATTCGAATCCCATAGGCATCATCACACCGGAAGAAAATAAAGCAGAAAAAAGATAGCGCTGTTTGAGCCCATTGATATTGCCTCTGACATCCTTCATAAGCCTTGTAGTATCGTGACTTTCAGGAAAACTGATTGACGGGGCTATCTCTCTTGTCAGGTCATACTGTCCCATTAACCAATGGCCTTTGAAATTCCACCACCTGGAACTATTGAAAATATAATCAAATCCTGCCCTGGCGGTCGATATGGTCTGGTCTGCTGTACATCCCAGGGTTTCAGCTAAAAAAATAACACCGGTTTTTTTTCTCTTCGTCCTTTTGATAAGCCTTTCCCACAATTTTCCCGGCAGCTGGTATGCCGCGTCGCACCTGAAGCCCTCAAAACCGAGATCAGTCAGGAAGCTTATCACTTCAGTAAAGAATTTTAAAAGTCCCTCAGGATCCTTCGTCCTGCTCACATTAAATTTGGCAAGATCACGCCATATGACCTTTTTCCCGTTTGACATACAGAAGGGATGGACAACACGGCCCCTCTTCCACTGGAACCACTCGGGATGTTCTCTGGTAAGGTCCGAATCAAAGGAACAATGGTTGATTACCAGATCAATCATCACCTTGAGCCCATGCCTTTTTGCACAGCTGACCATTTCCTTTACCTGTTTTTCAGGGCTTTTCTTAGACCGTTCATCAACAAAAAGGGGATTGAACCTGAAATAATCCGAGATTGAATACAGGCTGCCCGAACTCCCCGGATACTGGATGGGGTTCAGAAAAATCCAGTTAAACCCCATTTCCGATGCCTTTTTGAAATGCCTGTCCCAGTCAGTAAACTTCCCTGCGAGCAGAGGGAAGATATTGTAAATAATCATCTTGGGATTTTTCTTCATTATGCTGCTCCTGTCAGGTTTCACAATAGAAAAAGATCTAACAAATCAGACAGAAATGATATATCAGCATTCCTCAACAGGAAGATTATTTTCTTCCCACTCTACAATACCGCCCTCATATACTTTCACATTAGGGACATTCAGCATTTTCAGGGCAGACGCAACTTTCTTGGACGCCACACAGGTCTTCTCCTTGCAGTAAACAATGATCTCACCGTAATGCATGAATTCCCTGCGCCTGTCCACTACTTCAATATAAGGGATGGTCGTAGCTCCCTTTATCCTGTGCTTATTGCCGCCGTACGTCCCTATGGTGTCGATCAGAATAAAATCCTTTTTCTCTTCAAACCTCTTCAAAAGACCCTCTTTGCTGACACAGTCCAGTTTTATATTCCAATCCAGCTGATATGACATATGCCCCGCCTCCATAATAATTTTTTTAACCGATTATTTTTTAAGAATAAATCACTAAATCCAAAAATAACATTTGATAAAAGGACCTGTCAATTAACCTTCTCTCCATCCTTTTTAAGTTTCCCCCTTTTACAAAGGGGGATTAAGGGGGATTTTACGAATAATTTCTTTTGAAAATCTCCCCTGGCCCCTCTTTGCCAAAGTCGAATCGACCCTCGTGAGACCCGACTCGGGAGGGGAATAACAGACTGAACTATCATAAATTAAATTATTCCTTTTTGATGCCCGCTTTGCAGGCGGAAAACTTCACTTTATGAGACAATTCAGTTAAATTAAGACATGGCAAAACGTAACAAAAGGTACGGCATGCTGATCAACCTTGACAGGTGCATCGGGTGTTATGCCTGCCAGGTCACATGTAAAACTGAATATGAAATTCCTTTCGGGCTCTTTAGATGCAAAGTTCACACACATATTTCAGGCCCGTTTCCCGAAACAAAAAAAACATTTCTTCCCCGTCTCTGCAATCACTGCGACAATGCCCCCTGCATTAATGCATGTGAAGAAAACGCCCTTTATAAAAACCAGGACGGCATTGTTATTATTAACAATGAAAATTGCTCCGGCTGCGGGATGTGCCAGGATAAATGTCCTTATGATGCGATTGAAATTAATCATGCTACTGGACAAGCTGAAAAGTGCGACTTTTGCTGCAGCAGGGTGCAAAACGGGGAAAGCCCTGTCTGCGTGCAGAGCTGCATGGGAAAGGCGCTCCTGTTTGGTGATATTAATGATCCAAAAAGCAGCATCAGTACTGAAATGAATAAACAACAGCTGAAAGTCCTCAATCCTGAACTGGAAACAAGTCCGTCTGTTTTTTATATATCAAAAAAAGATATTGATCACACATCATTAAAAAACCATGAAGTAACCAAAGGCCCTTCCACCAGACGCATTAAGTCTGCTCCATCTTCAGTCAGGCCGGAAGAATCAAAAACAGTCTATACGTCAGATGCCATGTGTCCGTCCGAATGCGGCATATCGGTTGTAGTTGAAAACGGCATGGCAAAAAAAATCTACGGCAACCCACATTCATTAATTAATAACGGGGCCTTCTGCGCAAAGGGCGCATCAGGCCTGCAGCTCACATACTCTCCCCACAGGATAAAGACTCCTTTAAAAAGGTCCGGCAGCAGGGGGGAAGATAAGTGGGAAGAAATCACCTGGGATGAAGCAGCGGATTACATTGCAAAAAAGCTGATAGAAATAAAAAAGAAATACGGAGCTGAGTCTGTATTCATGGACTGCGGCGATGTTACTGACAGGGAAGCATACTACAGGCTGTTCCATGCGTTCGGCACTCCAAACACCTATAACCACGGAAGCATATGCGACCCCAACCGTAAGTGGGGACAGGGAATAATGACAGGTGACGAGAGGCCGCTTCCTGACATACAGAGACCGTTTCTTATAAGAAATGAAGAAGGTGAACTGCATCTCAAAGAAAGTCATGACATAAAACTGCTTCTCAACATAGGGACAAACCCCCTCGTTGCTACCCGTTTCAATTATATGTCCCGCGGAATCCCTGCTGCCAGGGAAGAGAACGGCTGCAAGTATATAGTGGTCGACCCTGCTTATACCAATTCAGCGGCCCATGCGGACCTGTGGCTCCCGATCATACCCGGAGCAGATGCCTCACTGCTTGCGGCAATGCTTTACTGTATTATCAGTGAGGACTCTTCTTCAGATCCTGAACGGAAATATTTAAACCATAATTTCATTAAAAAGTATACTGTCGGCTGGGAAGAATTTAAGACAGCATTTCTCGACCATTCAAAAAATATTGACCCTGCCAACGAAATGCACTTTTTCACTCCGGAATGGGCGGAAGAAAAAACAGGCATACAAGCGGAAAAGATAAAAATGGTGTCCCACCTCTTCGGCATTACAAAACCGGCTGCCATTGAAATAGGGATGCATGGCACTGCGCACCATACGAATGGTGATGTCACGTCAATACTCATGACAGCACTCTGCCTGATCACAGGAAACGTTGATGTTCCGGGCGGCCTGGTCTTCATAGATTCTCAAAAAGCAAAGAAGGGGAACAGGACCACTGGAAAACATTTCCTCGAAAACACTGTCAGCAGAAATGTTGACGGCAATGAAGTTTCCGGAAAACTGTCAGAGCTTAACAAGGACATGTATGGTGAATATCCCGCAGCATGGAAAGGGGTGCTGGCAGACCTTCCCAAAAAGATCAGGGAAGGGACCAAACTGAAACACGGCCCCTTTAAAGGCCTAAGCTATCCTGCCAAAGCTTTTATAACCAGGGCAGGCAACCCTGTTATAACAGCCGGCAGCACCCCGGACTGGGTTGACGCACTGACGGCCAGGGATGAAAATGGTGAATACCTTCTTGAATTGATGGTGTTCACAGACACCCACATCACAGTCTCCGGCAAATATGCTGACATTATCCTGCCCGATGCCGGTTTCCTTGAGAGAATGGGCGTGAGCGATGTCTACACAATGAGTCCGGAAATAGCTGTAAGGGACCAGGTCATCAAGCCTCTCCATGAATCAAAGACCCCTTATGAATTTATGATAACGCTCTCGGACGCCCTTATAAAAAATGGAGATCATGATATCAGGATTGAAGATTTTGCCGGAAGGTATAAAGACGAAGAAGATTTCATAAATGAGATATTAAGCGAGGCGCCGGGATTTTTCAATTTGGGCCGGCCTCTACCCTATCCCGACCTTCCTGAAGGATGCTTAATAGTAGGTACACCGGATAATCCCGCGGCCGTGTGGGGAAAGAAGGTCATTAAAAAGGGCACACTGCTTACAGTCGACTGGCTCAGGAAAAATAATGGAGTAGCAGTATGGCCCGCAGGTTATTACCGGTATAAAAAATCAAACAACGATCCATCCGGGCTATATCCCGCAACCGGTTCAAAAAAGTTTGAATTCAGATTCAGCTATATTGAAAATATTAACAAAAAGTTCGGGACCGGCCTGCCTGTGACTTTCTACTGGAGCGACTGCTTGTGGAACCCGAAAAACCCGAAATTCAAAAACATAACAGATGAATACCCTTTCCAGCTGATATCAGGCAGGGTACACCATGCCATGACAATGACAGCAGTCTGTCCTTATCTTGCTGAAACAGAAACGGAATGCATGAAGCCGATGAATAACGGGTTCGAATATGCATTACCGGAAAATAGCGGGTTCCGGGAAAAATACGGGATTCCCGGGAATATGAAACCCCGTTTCAAGGCTGGAAGTGTATCCATCCCTGTGCTGGCAATCAGCAAAAGTGACGGCAGGAAACTGGGCATAAAAAAAGGAGATGTCATTACTCTTGAAAACCCCTCCGGGAAAAGCATGAAGGGAAAGGTTTACCTTACTGAAGAAATAATGCCGGGTGTCATAAAAACCGCCTTTGGCCCGGGAGGACAAAATGCATCGGGGCTCGGTTTTATTAATAATGTAAGTGAATACACCACCAATATTAACGAGTTCTTTGATCCTGACAATCTTACCCCCATGACCGGAATGCCGGGTTTCGGAGACATTCTGGTAAAAATCGTTAAATAGCCCTCCAGGAAAACAAAATAATTAATACCTTGAAAAAACTCATGTTTATTGCTAAATTAACCTTCAATACCAGTTTTCATTAAAACACTTTAAAATCACTGTATCAAGCACACACGAAGCAATTATGAGCGACTTAAAGAAACTGAGGGTAAAGATCGATGACATCGACCACAAGATACTCGACCTGTTAAATAAAAGGGCGAATATTGCCCTTGACGTGGGTAAGGCCAAGCAGACAAAAAACCTGAATATACATTCACCTGAAAGGGAAAAGGAAATCCTTAACAGGCTCAAAGAGACCAACCCGGGACCTTTTCCGACTGATGCCCTCAAACATATTTATGAAGAAATACTCTCCGCATCTCTTTCCCTGCAGCAGCCGTTAAAAGTCGCATACCTGGGACCATCCGCGACATTCACGCACCTGGCTGCCAGAAGGCAGTTCGGCTCTTCAACGGAATATCTGCCCGAGAGTACGATCAAGGCGGTATTTGAGGCAGTCTACAGGGGAAGGTCGCAGTATGGAGTGGTGCCTGTTGAAAATTCGACCGAAGGTGTCGTCAATTACACGCTGGATATGCTGATAGATTCAGACCTGAAAATTGCATTTGAAATAACGCTCGAGATATCACATAACCTTTTATCAAAAACCGGGAAGAAAAAGGACGTTAAAAAAATCTATTCCCATCCCCAGGCAAGGGCGCAGAGCAGGGACTGGCTCGAGAACAACTTCCCGGACACACCGGTTATTGAAGAGATCAGCACAGCGGCTGCAGCCAAACGTGTTTCAAAGGATGCATCTTCCGCTGCAGTTGCGAGCGAACTGGCCGCTTCAGTCTATGACCTCAAGTTCATTGAAAAAGGGATCGAAGACTATAAAACAAACTTCACACGTTTCCTGGTAATTGCAAAGGAGTCAACAAAAAAGACCGGCAAGGACAGGACAGCGATCATGTTTTCAATAAAAGACAGGCCCGGCGCCCTCTACTCCATATTACGCTCATTTTCGAGGCATAAAATTAATCTGACGAAGATAGAATCAAGGCCGTCAAGAAGAAAGGCATGGGAGTACATATTCTTTGTGGACATGGAGGGTCACATGGAAGACAAGGGAGTAAAGAAAGCCATTAACGAGGTCACAAAAGAGTGCCTGTATCTCAAGGTGCTGGGGTCTTATCCTTCAGCTGAATAAAAAAAGGGGTCAAGGGGTCAAGGGTCCGAGGGGTCAAGTGAAAAAACTGTTATTCTTTGAATAACATATTGCAGTTCACTCGAACCCTCGGATCCTCGAATCCTCGAACCCTTCAATATTTTTTTATGATCCATTCTCCTGAACATATAAACACTATCAAGCCCTATGTCCCGGGCAAGCCGGTGGAAGAACTCGAAAGGGAGCTAGGGATCTCGGATTCAATTAAACTTGCTTCCAATGAAAATCCGGCAGGGCCCTCGCCTCTTGCTGTCGAGGTCCTGCGCAATAATCTGGATGACCTGAACAGGTACCCTGACGGGAGCTGTTATTATCTGCAGAATGCATTATCAGAGAAGCTCCGGGTCAATCCTGACAACCTCATATTCGGGAACGGTTCCAATGAAATCATTGAACTCGCTGTCAGGACTTTTATTAGTCCCGGAGATGAAGCAATAATGGCACACCCATCCTTTGTAGTTTACTCGACTATTGTCCAGGCTGCCGGGGGCAGAAACATTATTGTTCCGTTAAAGGATTACTGCCATGACCTCGATGAGATGGCATCAAAAATAACAGACAGCACCAGGATCATTTTTATAGCAAACCCGAATAATCCCACGGGTACAATCAATTCAAAGGCAGAGTTTGATTCATTTATGGAAAAGGTCCCTGACAGCATACTGGTTATAGTCGATGAAGCCTATTACGAGTATGTGATGTCGCCCGCCTATGCTGACAGCATGAAATACCTTGAACAGGGGAGAGATATTTTAATTTTGAGGACCTTCTCTAAAATATACGGCCTTGCCGGACTGAGAATCGGGTACGGCATTTCGCAGCCTGCTATAAACACTGAAATGAATAAAATCCGCCAGCCCTTCAATATTAATTCACTGGCTCAGAAAGCCGCAATTGCAGCACTTTCTGACAAAGAACATCTCGAAAAAACAGTGGGAATCAATGAGGAGGGGAAAAAGTACCTCTACAAAGAATTTGCAGAGCTGAAACTCGGTTATGTGCCTACCGAAGCAAACTTCATATATATTTCTTTAGAAAAGATTGATTCTGCCGGGCTCTATAATTCCCTTTTGAAAGAAGGCATAATTGTCAGGCCAATGGGCCCTTCAGAGATCAGGGTAACTATCGGTCTTCCTGATGAAAATAAAAAACTTATAGCAGCATTAAGGAAATTTATACCATAAATAAATACAGGAATTTTCTCATTCAGTTTATTTATAATTATTGTTCTTCATTTTGAACCTTATGTATTGAGGATTCAAGGGGTCGAGGATCCAAGGGGTCAAGTGAAAAAAGAAAACGTACAAAAAAATTCACTTGAACCCTTGGATCCTTGAATCCTGGAACCCTTTTTTAATATTATGGATTTTAAAAACATTACAATTATAGGTGTCGGGCTTATCGGCAGTTCTTTTGCCCTCGCATTAAAAAGACGCGGCTTTAACGGCAGGATAACCGGGATAGGCAGAAATGAAAACAACCTCCTGAAGGCAAAAGGCATGGGTGTTATCGATGCTCATACTACGCTCCATGCTGAAGGGATAAAAGACGCGGACCTCGTCCTTCTTGCCTCCTCAGCAGGCTACTTTGAGCAAATCATGAAGAGCATAAAGGATGATTTGGCCCCCGGTACGATAGTAACTGATGTAGGAAGCGTAAAAGCCGGGATCATGAAGCAGATAGAGAACCTGGTCCCTGATGGAGTGCACTTTGTAGGAGGACATCCCATTGCAGGCAAAGAGTGCTCAGGTGTTGATGCAGCAACCGCAGACCTGTTCGATAATGCCAGATGTATCATCACCCCGAATGATAATACGGACAGGGATGCCCTTATTAAGGTCATCGACCTCTGGAATTTCATCGGGACAGATACCGTAGTCATGAGTCCCGAACATCACGATCTCGTGTTCGCTGCAGTAAGCCACCTTCCGCATGTTGTTGCTTATGCGCTGGTAAATACCATTTCGGATGTAGAAGATAACATACTTCAACACGGGGGCAAAGGGCTTAAGGATATGACAAGAATTGCACTGAGTCCCACAGAGCTCTGGAGGGACATATGCGCCTGCAACAGAGAAGAGTTGCTGAAAACCCTCAAAAAGTTCTCCTCTTCAATAGCAAAGATGACAGATTTTATAGAAGCATCGGACTGGACAGGTCTCGAGAAAGAATTCAAAAGGGCAAAAGAGGCAAAAAAGTTAGTTGAGTCAGATTAGTATAAAACATAAAGGCCCTTTACGCGGAGAGATCACCGCATCCCCGGACAAATCAATTTCCCACCGCGCGATCATGCTTTCTTCACTGGCTGAAGGTAAAAGTGTTGTCAGAAATTTTCTGCAGGCAGAAGACCCGCTGAGAACGCTTGAGGCATTCAGGCAGATGGGAGTTAAAATAGAAGTCAGAAGTCAGAAGTCAGAAGTCAGAATCCGGAATAATGAGATAATAATTAATGGTAACGGGTTGACGGGGCTCAGCCAGCCGGATGAGGCTGTTGACTGCGGGAATTCAGGGACCACGATGAGGCTTATGAGCGGGGTGCTTGCAGGCCAGCCGTTTTCTTCTACGCTGACGGGTGACAGGTTTCTTCTGAAGAGGCCTATGCAGAGGATCATTGACCCGCTCACGAAGATGGGAGCACAAATAAGTTCAGAAGAAGGGGGTCGCCCTCCCCTTAATATAAAAGGCGGGAATCTAAGTCCAATGGCATATGAATCACCGATTGCCAGTGCGCAGGTTAAATCAGCGGTGCTTCTCGCAGGGCTTTACTGCAATGGAGAAACATCTGTACTCGAACCTGTCAGGTCAAGAGACCATACCGAAAGGATGCTCAAGGCTGCCGGTGTTGAGGTCACGACTTCAGGGCAAAAGGTAAGCGTAAAAGGGATTGCCAGACTCAACCCCATGGACATAACCGTACCGGGAGATTTCTCTTCAGCTGCTTTTTTCATTGTTGCCGGTTTACTTGTCCCGGGCTCTGAGATAATCGTGAGGAACGCAGGAATAAATCCAACGAGGAGCGGCCTCCTGAATATCCTTGAAAAAATGGGGGCTGATATCAAACTCGAAAACGAACAGGTGCAATCAGGGGAACATGTTGCTGATGTCCGCGTAAAACATAGCAGCCTTAAAGGGGTAACCTCAGGCAAGGATTTTGGAAGTGACGTATTTGTAAGTGCTATTGACGAGTTCCCGATACTCTGCGTTGCAGCTGCAAAGGCTGAAGGAAAAACAACGATAACCGGGGCACAGGAACTAAGGGTAAAAGAATCTGACAGGATAGCGGCAATGACCGCTGAACTAAGAAAAATGGGAGTTAACATAAAAGAGCTTGATGACGGCCTTGTTATCGAGGGACAAGAAGATCTGTCCCCCGCAACTGTACAGAGTTACGGGGACCACAGAATAGCCATGTCCATGATAATAGCCGGGCTTACTGCCAACGGCGAGACGGTCGTTACTGACACGGATTGTGTGAATACCTCCTTTCCGGGATTTATCGATATGCTGGAAGGATTACAAACGTAAGAAAAAGGGGTCAAGGGTTCGAGGGTTCAAGGGAGCTTTGTTAGAGGTCTTTCACTTGAACCCTTGACCCCTCGAATCCTCGACCCCTATTGTATTTATATGAAAAACGTAATTACAATAGACGGCCCTTCCGGGTCAGGTAAAGGAACGGTTGCAAGAATTGTCGCAAAGAGACTCGGTTACAGCTACCTTGATACCGGCGCCCTTTACAGGGCTGTTGCATGGAAGGCAAAACAGGAAAACATTGACCCTGAAAGTGACAATGATCTCAAAAAGGTTTTAGATCAAATCAGCATAACATTCACTGATGATAAGATCTTTGTGGACGCCATCGATGTTTCGAAGGAGATCAGGACTGCTGAAATCGGGGAATTAAGTTCAAAGGTTTCAGCCAGGCCTGTTGTAAGAAAAGGTCTCTTTCCCCTGCAGAGAGACATCTGCATGAAAGGCAGGGTTGTAATTGAGGGAAGGGACACGGGCACAACTATCTTCCCGGAAACGGAAAATAAGTTTTTCCTTGATGCAGGCATAGAAGAAAGGGCAAGAAGAAGGTTTGAGGAACTGAAGCTTAAAGACCCTGATATAACAATAGAACAGACTATTGAAGACATAAAAAAAAGGGACTCAAGGGATTCTTCCCGGGAAAGTTCTCCCCTGGAAAAAACAGATGATATGATAGATATAGATTCAACAAGCCTGACTATAGAAGAGGTGGTTGAGAGGATCATGGGAAAATTAAAGAAGGAGAAATAGAGAATTGTTTTTCGGTACATTTTATAATTTATCCGCCCTGCTTATAAGAAGCGTGTTCCGGATCAACGGCGGTTTGACTGTCAAAGGCCAGGAGAACATTCCTGAGGGAGGAGTAATAATCGCTTCAAACCATATCAGTTATCTCGACCCACCTCTCATAGGAGCGGTAGCTCCCCGCAGGGTGACCTTTATGGCCAGAAAAGGGCTTTTTGAAATCCCGGTGCTCAGATCGATAATCAAACCCGCCGCCTTTCCGGTCGACAGGGAAAAACCCCGTCCATCAACAATAAAAGAGGCGATCAAAAGATTAAGAAATGGTGAACTTCTGGTCATATTTCCTGAAGGATCAAGGAGTGAAACAGGTGAACTCCAGGAGGCAAAACGGGGCATAGTGATGATAGCCTCTATGAGTAAGGTCCCGGTCGTTCCTGCATTGATAACAGGGTCCAACATAGTGCTGCCCCCCAAAGCCAGGTGGCTGAAACGGGCTAACATATCGGTAACATTCGGCAACCCCCTGTATTATGACTCTTCTGATAAGGGAGAAAACAAACATAATGCCCAGGAAAAGCTTAGTGAGAGAATTATGGCAGCCATAGGAGAACTGAAAAAGACTCATGAAAATAACGATAGCTAAAACAGCAGGGTTTTGTTTCGGCGTCAAACGCGCAATCGATATTACCTTTGATCTTGCCAGAGACAGGAATGAAGGGATCTACACATATGGGCCGCTGATCCACAATCCCCAGGTTGTCTCTGAACTTGAACAGAAAGGCGTTAATGCAAGCACTGATCTCTATTCCCCTGATATCAAAACTTTAATAATCCGGACCCACGGCGTAGGACCGGAGACATATGCTGAAACATCAAAAATGGGATATAGTGTTATTGACGCCACCTGTCCCTTTGTAAAAAAAGCCCAGAAATATGCAAAAGCTCTGAAAGATGAGGGGTATCAGGTACTTATTATAGGGGACAGGCTTCATCCCGAGGTCCAGGGACTGATCGGTTTTTCCGGAGAAGATGCCATAGTAGCCGGTAATGCTGAAAATTTAACACATTTAAAAAAGAAAGTTGGTATAATTGTTCAGACAACACAATCATTTGATACATTCAGGGAGGTTGTGTTACAGGTAATCAGTTCGGCAAGGGAAGTTAAGATTTATAATACGATCTGCGACTCAACGACCCAAAGGGTCAGGGAAACAAAAAAAGTTGCAGAAAAAGTCGACCTGATGATCATAGTCGGGGGCAAGAACAGCGCAAATACAAATCAGCTTGTCAAGCTTTCAAAAAAAGTTTGTGCTATAGTACATCACATAGAAGTTGCCGATGAAATAAAGGATGAGTGGTTTGATAAGGCCGAAAGCATCGGTATAACAGGTGGAGCTTCAACGCCCCAATGGATAATTGATGATGTTGAAGAGAAAATACGGGAAATTTCTGTCAGGAGGTAATATAATTTATAACCATGGAACTTCAAATGAATGATCTGGAAAAATTTTACGCTGATTCCTTCAGGGGACTAAAAACCGGCGCTGTAACCAAAGGCACAGTAATACAGGTTAAGCAGGACGGGATTATAGTTGATGTTGGATCAAAAAGCGAGGGGTTTATACCCGTACGCAAACTCATGGATAATGAGCATACCAAATTAAAGCCCGGGGATGAAGTTGATGTCTTCATTGAAAGACTGACTGACTCTGACGGCTTTGTCGGACTCTCAAGACAAAAAGCTGAAGGCATTAAGGCCTGGGACACGATTGAAGACGTGTTCAAGCAGGGCTTAACTATTGACGGCAAGATCACAGGAAAAGTCAAAGGCGGAATGACGGTAAATATAGATGGTGTAATGGCCTTTTTACCAGGATCGCAGATTGACCTTAAGGCGCCGAAAAATACAGACACTCTTATTGGACAGATATATTCATTCAAAGTTCTGAACGTAAACCATAAGAGCCCCAACGTAGTTGTATCCAGACGCGCACTGCTTGAAGAAGAACGCAGCAAACTCAGGGAAAAGACAATCACAAAACTTACCGAAGGTGCAATTATTGAAGGAAAAATCAAGAACCTCACAGATTACGGTGTATTTGTTGATCTCGGGGGGATTGACGGCCTGCTTCACATATCGGACATGTCTTGGGGAAGAATAAGTCATCCCGGCGAACTTTTCAGCATAGGGGATACCGTTGAAGTAATTGTCCTCACATTTAACACGGAAAGCAATAAAGTCACTCTGGGCTACAAGCAGAAAAAACCGGACCCGTGGACTACAGTTGAAGAAAAGTACCCCTCCAATAAAACCGTAGTAGGCAAAATTATTACAATTACGGATTATGGACTTTTCATTGAACTCGAAGAAGGCGTTGAGGGACTCATTCATGTTACCGAGATCGACTGGATTGAAAAATCCATAAAACCCTCAAAATTCTTCTCAATAGGAGACAGTGTTGAGGCAGTTATTCTAAAAGTCAACAAAGACGACAAAAGGATATCTTTGAGCATTAAACAGCTTAAACCCAACCCATGGGAAACTGTAGGTGATAAATATGAAGTCGGGCAAAAAATCACAGGAAAAGTAAAGAGCTTCGCTGATTTCGGGGCCTTTATTGCCCTTGATGAAGGCGTTGACGCCCTGCTGCACATTTCTGATATGTCCTGGGGAAAACGTGTGAACCACCCGTCAGATGTCCTTAATAAAGGACAGGAAACTGAAATTATCGTCCTGAATGTAGAACCGGAAAAAGAACGGATTTCGGTCGGGATAAAACAGTTGACCCCTGACCCGTGGATCAGCGAAATTCCGGAAAAATACAAACTCGGCGATACTGTTACAGGAAAAATAGTGAGTGTCGCTGATTTCGGCATTTTCGTAGAATTTGAAGACGGCGCAGAAGGATTGATACATAAATCCGAGATTGAGAAAAACCCCGATGAGACCGTAGAGGACCTCTTCAAAATTGGTGCTGAACTGACTTCCAGAGTTATAAACATCAATACATCGGAAAGAAAGCTTGACCTCAGCATGAAAACAATGTTCGGATAGGAAATGAAAAAAGTACTGATTTTCTTTGCGATAGTCTTTCTGGTCATTCTCGCACTCAGTTTCGTTCTGACTTTTTCTGATAAAGTCCCCCTGGGAGAAAAGGTTGCTGTAGTACGCGTCACTGGTGTCATCATTGATTCCACCGATGTTATCGAGCAGATCAAAGAGCATTCCCGGAATTCGTCCGTTAAGGCCATTGTTCTAAGGGTCAACAGCCCGGGCGGAGGAGTGGCCCCTTCCCAGGAAATCTACGAAGAAATAGTAAAATTAAAGGGAAAGAAAAAAATTGTCGTCTCCATGGGTTCTGTGGCTGCCTCCGGAGGTTACTATATAGCCTCTCCTGCTGACAAGATCGTTGCAAATGCAGGGACCCTGACCGGCTCTATCGGCGTCATAATGGAAATTCCGAATGTTGCCGGCCTGATGGAAAAAATAGGCGTTAAAACAGAGGTCGTGAAAAGCGGCAAGCACAAAGACATGGCATCCGTCTTCAAGACCCTGGCGCCTGCAGATAAAAAGATCCTCCAGACAGTCCTTGATGATGTACACAATCAGTTCATTGAAGACGTATCCGAAGCCAGGGGCATGGACTTCGAAGAGATAAAAAAGCTCGCAGATGGACGTATTTTTACAGGGAGAATGGCAAAAGAAGTCGGGCTTGTTGATGAAATAGGCAACCTCCAGGACGCCATTATGCTGGCAGGCAAACTAACAGGCATTGAAGGCGAACCTCAAGTAATTGAAAAAAACGACGAGTTCAGCATCTTCGATATACTCAAACAGGAAATTCCTGAGAATCTGCTGGGTAATGTCTTTTCCGGCATCCAGTTAAAATATTTGTTTACGCCGTGAGAAAAATATAGTATTATTTAAAATAGCTAACGATTGATAAGAAATAGTAAACTATAAATTAATTCATCGAGGGAGGGATTCATGACAAAATCTGTTCTTATTGAAAAAATTGCCGAGAAACTTGACGGTCTCTCAAAGAAGCAGACAGAAGTAATAGTCGAGACGATCTTCGAGAGTGTTAAGGAAGCCCTTTCAAAGGGCGGCAAAGTCGAAATAAGAGGCTTCGGTAATTTTCGTCTCCGCAGCAGGAACGCCAGGAAGGCCAGAAACCCCAAGACAGGTGAAAGCGTAGAAGTTCCTCCAAAGAAGGTCCCTTACTTCAAGGTAGGGAAAGAGCTTCGCGAGATGGTTAACAAGAACATCTGAAACTGTTTCCTTTGATTTAAGGAAAAATATCATATAAAAATTAATATCCAAAATAAAGGCCCGGATTTATATCCGGGTCTTTTTTGTTTGTTGTTATTTTGAGAGACTGTCGAACTTAGGTAATCGTCATGAGAAGTACCTGCCTGCCGGTAGGCAGGGAAAACGTAGGGGTAATTCATGAATTACCCTTACAGGCAAGGCACGGTATGTACCATCCGCTGCATACTGTTGAACGCTTGAACATTGGATCGTTCGAACCGTTCTTTTAATTTTCCACCCTACCCCCCTGTAAGAAATGACAGGTTCTTTTAAACGAATCAAGTGCTAGAATTAATGATTCGTAACAAGCTGTTTTGTACAGCCTAATACAACTAAAAAACATGTTAAGGGGACATGGCTGAAATGAGGCATTTATATGCTGTAAGGATTGTTTCGTGTGTAGTACTGTTATTTTTTTCATGGACGTTTGGCGGGCTAATGGATGTTGCGTATGCAATTAAAGACAGCGATCAGTTGTCAGCGGTCAGCAATAAGCGAAAGAGGAAAGAACGGCAGCCTGAAGAAAAACTTCAGAAGCAATTAAAAGAAATGGAGCAGATTCTGGATGATCCCGTTTCAAATGCGTGTGCCAAAAATGATAAATTGCAGGAGAAAATGGCAGAGATAGCAGTATTTGATAAAGAAATAAGAGGGAAATTTAAAGAGACGGAACAGAGATTAAAGAACGCAGGATTGCCTCAGAAGATATTAAAGAGGCATTATGACTTTGTAAATCAATATGAAGAAAATCTTGAAGAGCTAAAAAGTAAACTTAATGCCATAGGGCAGGCACGGACCGTAGAAAGTGAAATTTTTGCACTTGAAAATGCGAAGAAGCATATTGAGAAACTTAACCCTCCGAAAAAATATAAGCCGGTAGACCCGAATAAACTTCCACACAGGACAGCAGAGCCGGTTTTTAAGGAGCCTCGTATAAAGAAAGAAGAATTTGGCATAGAGCGAAGGGCAGAGGTCATAAGCAAAAGACAAAAGATGATTCTTATTGCGTCACATGGGTCATTGGCAGGAATATTGCCTTCAGGGTCAGAGTACCCAGCAGGGGACATGGGGGCAGAAGGAAGGGAGAAAGCAGGGGAGCTTGAGGGTTTTGATGGAACAGAGTGGTGGGATTCTGATCATCCTGGCTTCCCTGCTTTTGAACTTCCGGTTTTTCTCATAGCAAAATCTGCCCCGCCTGTATCTGAGGATCTGGAAGAGACGATAGAAGTACAATTTACGGATGCAATAACAGCAAAAGCAGCAGAGCTCGAAAATGATCCGCTAAAAATCTACGAATGGGTCCGTAATAATATTGATTTTGTTCCGACATATGGATCAATACAGGGAGCTGACTATTGTCTTCAGACAAAACAGTGCAACGCCATTGATACAGCCAGTCTTTTGATAGCACTTCTCCGTATATCAGGTATTCATGCAAGATATGTAGAAGGAACAGTTGAAATACCGATAGAGAAAGTAATGAACTGGCTTGGTGGGTTTACGGACAAAATGGAGGCACTAAACCTGCTTGCGTCAGCAGGAATACCGGTATCAGGCATACTGGCTGGCGGAGAGGTTAAATATGCGAGGATTGAGCATGTCTGGGTTGAGGCATGGATAGATTATTTCCCGTACAGAGGATCAACCCACCAGACAGGACAGGGAGATACGTGGATACATCTTGATGCAAGTTTCAAGCAGTACAATTACATGCAGGGGGTAGATATACAGTCAGCAGTGCCCTTTGATGCACAGACATTCATAAACCAGATACAGGCCTCTGCTACCATTAACGAAGAAGAAGGCTATGTAACTGATGTTGATTCTTTATTTATAGATAATACAATGACGGATTATCAGACTCAGGTCGAAGATTATATAAACACGAACTATCCGGATGCAACGGTCGGGGACGTGCTGGGGAAGAAAGAAATAATCCCTCAGGAATTTCCCTATTTACTTGGGACCCTTCCGTACAGGACAATAGTAAATGGGGCAGAGCATGCTGAAGTTCCGGATAGTCTGAGACATAAGATAACGTTTGAAGTTAAAAAAGATATACATGATGATTTAATGGGTACTCCGATAAACATAACAAAGAGTCTGCCGGAGCTGGCTGGGAAGAAGGTGACATTAAGCTATTCACCTGCAACGCCTGATGATGAAGCTGTCATCAATTCCTATCTTCCAGAGCCACATGAAGACGGGACACCCATTGATCCAACTGAACTGCCGACATCATTGGCTGCTTATCTGATAAATCTTAAACCTGAGTTAATGATCGATGGGGAAGTAGTAGCAACAGGGACAGAAATTGGTCTGGGAGCAACAGAGGAATTCAAGATGACGTTTATGGATCCTGCTGCAGGTGCCGATATAATATTCAATGATATACAAGCAGGGGAATACCTGGGTATTGGAATTGATCCATACAGGATATCGGAAGAGCAGATGCTGGCGGTTAAAGCAAATTTGGAGGCAACTAAAGCAAAGCTGGAAGCAGAGGATTTCTCAGATATGACAAAAGATGATATCCTTGGGGACCTGCTGTACACAACTGCTATATCATATTTTGCAGAGCATGATGTGATGGACTATATAAGTGCACAGACTATGGGAGTCAAAGCGATGAGATTGCCCTCTGAGACAATCTTTTCGTATGAACTGAGTGTAAACAAGTTTATGAATATGCCATTGTCGGTTAGCCCCGGCGGACTGGCAATGGATGCGGACAGGATTATGACACTTGTTAAAGCATTGGATGCTGATAAAGAAAAGCCGAAGCAGTTTATGCTTTCATCAGGTATGAGTGGATCGGCTCTGGAGCATTCGGTGCCTGAACAGTTGTTTTCGACGCCTGAGAATCCGGCTGAGGGAATAAGTGCAGTTAAGGCCTTAAAGATTGCTAATGATCAGGGGATACCTATTTATACAATTAATCAAACCAATATTGATACAATCCTTCCACAGTTACAAACAGATAGCGGAACGATAGCTGATATACAGAATGCGGTGAATGCAGGCAAAACAGTGACTGTATCGAGAACCGATATCACACACAACGGCTGGACAGGATTGGGCTATATAATCATTGATCCGCTTACAGGGGCTGGGGCTTATATGATTAGTGGGAGATTAGCAGGTGCTATGATGATAATAGGTACACTATTGTTACTTCTGGCAGGTTTTTTTCTATTCTTAACACTATTATTGACTGGAGCGACAGTTGCTGCTCCACTTTTGCTACCCATCTTAGCAGCTTTGTTAGCAGCTTTTTTTGCTACTGTTATTTTATCAATAATGTATCTCTATGGGGGAAAAGTAGGGTCTGATTTTGTGAACTGCTTCTATGGAATAAAAGTTACTGAAGTTGCTGCCAAAGTATCATTTGACTATATGAGCAAATTTCTGAAATCAAATATTGTTAAAATACTGGGTAATATTATTAATGGTGCTTTAATGGGCTTAAGTATCCATAACTTTGGACAATGTGTTAACTCTGTATTGTACGGTAATAATTAGCACTAACTATGAATAAATATCAAATTGTTTTTTGGGGATATCTCTTCATCTGGACTATTTGTATCCTTGATTGTCGTACAACTATTTGCAAAAAATCCATACTCTGGACATTTATAATTACAATTATCGGGATGATTTTTGTTTTAACCAGTGTCGCAATAAATTGTTACCTTGCTTATCACGAAGGATTTACAGCTATTCAGTATGACCCAAACATCGTTCTAGATACTTTGTTATTAAAAATGACCAAGACAAATGAGAATTTATTTTATTGGCATATGGCTACCTTTGGGGATTCCTTTTTAATAAGTGGTTTGGAAGTTCCCATACTTTGTAAGTTGCTAAAAAAGGGTATTATACCTGTAAGAAAAAGTAGAGAATAGAGCAGCACCTTCATCGAATATAAAAACAAGTTTGGAGAGATTAAGATTAAATATGAAAGCTGACGTTTGAAAGTGGAGATTGTGAATAAGAAATATAAACAAGGGACTCAGCTTGCAGGCATTGGTTTTCTTGTAGCTTTTATGGGGTACTTTTTTGATATTCTTTTTCAGCTGGGGGGAAATTACGAATACATTTCTACGGCGACATATATTGTGGGGGTTGTTATTTTCTTTTTCGGTTGTTATCACATGGCAACAGGAAAAGGCTATCACGATTCTTTTGCTTTATTGGGTTTATTAAGTTTCATTGGACTGATAATACTTTTTGTGATTCCAAATCGTACAAAAAAGGATCAATAGACAATCTCCCGGGAAATCTAATTTAGAACTATCGACTTAAGGGGGAAGCTTACAGAAGCAGGAGTCATGGCTTTTTCAGATGTCTTTCGCTTCTCCAGATGCGGACAATACGCAGACGCTTCTTTACATCCTTCAGTGAAAGTTCCCTGCCTTCTTCAAGGTCCATTAATCCCTCTACTATATCCTGCATAAAAACACGCTTCTCAGTCTCATCCTCATAGTCGCTAAGTGATTGTACTACAGCCACCCCCCGTCCTCTGCTGGTCAGCAGTACCGGCCTGTGCGTCTCATTCACATGAGAAACAACTTTACCGGGATTCACCTTTAGGTCACCTAGCGGGATTATATCTTCGGAAAATTTAGTTCCCATATTCGAACCTCCTTACTGGTATTGTTAATTGGTTTTATTATAGCACCTGTTTAGAGGTGCTGTCTATATATTTAAGTAATTGATAGATTTTCATTAAATATGGGGCAGAGCCCCATATTTAATGAAAATTAATTAGTCAATAGTTCTCTTTACAAATATTGTAAACACAATTTTTGACTACCGCATTTTTAATGACACTTAAAGCACTGGTCTTTTGGTGGATGCTCTTTTTTGCGGGCATATTCCATGCCTTCGCCGTGACACTCGAAACACTGGGCGATTTCCGTAAGGTTTGCATGAGCATCATCAGCAGGCATTGGAATGACCTTCTCCAGTGATAGGAAATACAGTATTGCCGGGACAACACAAATAAGCGCTAAATATAGTAATTGTCTTTTCATATAGGATCTCTAAGAAAATTTTACCTAAAAATGGGAAACACATCAAATATTGAGGAGAACAGGTAATGATACCACCCATTATTTTCCCTGATACTTCTTAAAATTCTCAGCCTGCTCAAAGATTTCTTTATACACTTCATCCCGGTCTACGGGAGGGTAGCCATTCTCTGCCAAAAGGATGATCAGATCCGCCTTTAGTTCAGCTTTAATGTCATCGCGATGGCTCCAGTCTGTATATTTCGCTTTATCGTCAACAACCTTTTTTACTCCCTTTGCCAATTTCAGTAGTTTGTCCTCGGGGTATTCAAAATCATACTTAATAGTCAGTGCTTTGAGGATGTCATAAAAAGCCTTCTCTTCAAGATCGATCCCCATATCACCAAAAGATTCCTTCTCTTTCTTCATGGCATGAAATAGATCAATAATTTCTCCTGTGAAATCTTCAAGCACATTACTGACCAAAACATCCTGCTCTTTCCTGTCATTGTATTGCTCAACTAAAGCATTAAACTTTTTTGTAAAGTCAATTCCTTTGATTTTATTGATCTTCTTAAATTCATCAATAGCTTTAGACAGCAAATACTGCAAGAGCTTAATTTTCGTATTGGGCAGTTTGATCTTTTCTATCTTTGCAAGATAGTCATCATTAAAAATATCGATTTCTTTACTCTTATCTGTATCTATCAATGCGGCCAGTTTACTGACATCAAGGTTCAAGCGGGAAAAATAGTTGTCCGGTAATGCACCTTCCAGAGCTTTGTTCGTCTTTTCAGCCGTATGAAGAGCCGTATCAATCTTGATGGCAATATCATCCTGCTTCGCGTGCTTCTTGATATAGCCCCAGCGGGATTCCTCCGGAAGATAGAAAACGTTCTTCATAGTGTAAAATTCCACCATATCGAGATACTTCTCTTTCCCCTCATCAGTCAGTTCCTGTCGCCGGTGCTCAAATTTTTCACTGGCAAACTTCAGAAAGATAAGACTCAGAACCACATGCTTGTATTCTGATGGTTCAACGCTTCCACGCAGCTTGTTAGCAGAATCCCAAAGGGTCTCTTCCAGGCTCTTCTGTTTTTTGTTTGTTGCTTTATTAGCCATGTATTTCCTTAATTTATTATCAAACTATTTTAATGATAACGCTTTTTGCGGATTTTTTTAGAATTAGTAGGTTCAACTCTATGCAATTAACAAACATCCACCCCAAAAATAAATCCACTGATTAGATTAGGTTTAAAACTCCCCTATTTGCCAATTTGGGAAGAATTGTAAAATCCCAATTAATCAAGATGTTACATTTTAACGAAAACCCGCCTATTCTACAAGAATTTTCTATTAACAGCGCCCAGCTCCCATAACCTAATAAATTATCGAGAAGTGCACCTTTTAAAAAATGAATTTACTGGAAAACGCTAACTTAGAGTGGCACTATAGCTAGGGGTAGTCCACCGTTCGGCTATAGCCTGTTTGAGTCCACTCTATGTTTATATTTTCATTTATTATTTCACTTACAGAACGTCGTACAACTTCACTAACACCGGATTTATATGATCCTTCGCAGCCACTCATTTTTCATTTCTTTTATTCAAATCAATTACAAAATATAATCCGCCAAGTAAAAAACAAAATCCAATAATTATACTTTGCCATGGTTCCATTTCGAATGCGCCCCCATATCTAGCCGAGATAGCAATTCTCTCACCTTTGAAGCCGTTAATGAAAGGCATAAAAGAAGTTAAGATGAGAAGAATCCCTATAAATTTATTGCTATAAATAAACTTTTTCGCATTCGACATATTTTTATTGCGTAATGAATTTAAAAAACCCGATCAGCTGATCGCCCCTCTGCGTTAAAAATTCTTCTAATTGTAATTCAGACAAAGCCATAAAACTATCAGGGTCACTCTTTTCTGACAAACCCAACAAGATCCTTTTAACTTTCCCCATTTCTATTGCCACCCCGATCACAACATCCATTTGCTCTGAAAAACCGGTTCTAAATTCAAACTCGTCAAATTCTTCCGGCGGGTCCGGCAGAGTTGTACATGTTATCCCGAATGCAGATAATTGATCTGAGTTTATTATATTTTCTGAATTAAGACTTTGATCTATAAATTTTTTGAAACGCTGCATATCACCCTCCACTTATATTTAATCTCTACCATTAACGGATAAGGGGTCAGCCCTTTTAATCCAAATCAGCTGGCGGCTTGGGGATTGGAGCACCGCATGCAAGTAGGTTATGTCGGAATTTGCTAAATATCTAATAAAGATTTGACTCCATACATTGCTCACCGTTCTGTATTCAGGTTAAAAAGATCATCAAGTTATAGGAGAGAATTCATAGCATTCTTTACATAATTCATTGTCAACTCGATCAGGTAAGTTACCTGAATAATTTGCGGCATCTTCCTTAATAAGATAAAGATCCTTCATTATGCCATTGTCATAATGCGGACATTCAGGCTTTTGAAAATTATCACAGTCAGTGTGCTTTTGAATATCTTCCATGATATCGCCTCCTTTTTAAAAAACGTTTTAAACGTTTGGGGTCAGAATTACGAATAAATGAAAATGGGCCTAAGAAATCCCCCCTTTACTTAAAATAAGGATATTTCAAATACAGGCATGTGTCAAGAAAAAAAGAAAAGTGAGGAAGCGGGTAAGTTCAAGTGTAGGGGTAATTCACGAATTACCCTTTATCACTCGTTCCAATGCACTGCCTTCTTGGGCATTTTATTAAACCGCTGTCTGCTTGAGCTTTAAGGGTCTAATCTCCTTCAATTCCTTTGATTCATTTAGTCTTGCTTTATATAAATCCCAGCGCAACTGAAGGTTCATCCAGAAATCTTCAGAAACTCTGAATAATTTTGCAAGCCTTAAGGCTGTACTCGGTGTAATGCCTCGCCTTTTATTAATGATTTCATTTACTCGCTGATATGGCACATGAATCTTTTCAGCCAGTTCTCTCTGAGTAATGCCCATAGGATTAAGAAACTCCTCAAGCAGCATTTCTCCCGGGTGCGTCGGTTCTCTATGTGTTGGTATCCTCACCATTGTTAACCTCCTAATAATTATCTCAATGATAATCAGTAATTTCTACTTTATCCGGACCAGAATCACTCCATATAAAACAAATACGATACTGATCATTTATCCTTATGCTGTATTGTCCTTTTCTATCTCTTGCTAATGACTCCAGCTTATTGTTTGGGGGAATGCGTAGTTCATTAAGCTCTATTACAGAATCCAGTTGATCCAGCTTTCTTGTAGCAACCTTCCATATTGATTGAGGACATATCTTTCGCACATCCTTTGAATTTATGCCATTAAATATATCTTCTGTCCCTTTATTCCGGAACGACTGGATCATATTATCATGATAGCACGGTACTCATGCTATATTCAACCCGGAAGCTCGGACATTCGAAAAACAGGAAGCGGGTACGATAAACGAAATTGACGATTGACGATCAAGGAATGACTAATGTGAATTGATTCTTTAAAGCTTACTCAGCTTTACCAGCCTTTGCTCTGCATACATTCCTGATAATGAGATTTTAAATTATGTTTATAGCCATATCTCCAGCCTCTGGGTCCTTGTGGATGCGAAGGTTCGAATAATTTATCTCTCGCGTATCTCCATCCCTGAACTGTGCAATTATCGCTATCAGACTTATGCTTATCCTTAACATTACCGTCATAATATGCCAACTCCCAGCCTTTGTTATTCATGCATTCGTGATAATGAACGTCATAATTTAGTCTGAAGGCAAATTTCCACACTTTGGGCCCTCTTGGATGTGAAGGGTCGGTCAATTTATCTGTTGCGTATGAATATGCCTCTGCTTTGCAACTTGATACATCAAGTTTTTGTACTTCCTTACCATGCCCTTCCAGATGATGCCATTTAGTTGCACAGCCCAGAAAAATAAGAAGTATGCTTATGAGCCCTATAAGTTGTTTTATTCCCATTTATTTAAAAAGTTACTAAATAATTATATCAAATGGTAGCAGGTGCTGCCACCACTGAGCTTTCATGAGTATCTAATGGTTATCTCCTTTTATTATTTAAATACTTAATGTAAAGCATATAGCGCTGCGGAGATCTATAAGTTTATCATTAGATAAGGTAATAATTAATGAACCAATTCTTGATTTTGAAACTGTTTGAATGTGATCGCAGTTAATGGCACAATCATTCTTCATTCCATCCTGAGTGGAAAGCAATACTTCGCTTGGAATGTTTCTGATAGTTGATGTTATTGGTGCTATAGTGACCTCGCCTAAATATTCTAATATTGCATCTCTTGTCAGTATTACTATTGGACGTTTTTTGTCAGGATTCCTGAATTTATACCACCTGACTTCTCCCCTTTTCATTAATCGCCCCATTCTTGTTCTGATTCCCAAACTCTGAATTCTGTTTTACCTGCGGGATAACGTTCATAACCTCTTTTATGTCTATTTTCGAGCGATCTGATATTTACTTGTTTAATGGCTTCTCGCAAGGCCTTACGTGTAAAAGCAGAACGGGTTGTTTTTAATTTCTTTGCCAGCCTGTCTACAGCTTCCACAAGGTCATCATCTAACGTCATCTGAATGGTTCTCATAAACACCTCCAAGTTATGTGGATATATATAGCTATAGTAACCCACATTATATATGAAGTCAAATAATTATATTTCTTCAAAGATAACGTATTAATGGGCCTAAGACCCCCCCACTAAAATAGTGGATATTATAAATATAGGCATGTGTCAAGAAAAAAATAAAAGTGTGGAAGCGGGAAAGATAAAAGGAAATTGACGATTGACGAATAGCGAATGACGAATGACGAAGGGAAAGAGGAAAGAAAAATGACTAATGCCGTTTTTTTTACTTCGTAAATCGTCAATCGCTATTCGTCAATCGCTTTTTATCCTTTTCTAAGGGGTTTCCTTCAGCAGTTCCACCACCAGCCGGTAAGCTGTGCTAACCGCTGGAAAGCAGACCGTCTGGGGTATGTCAGACCTCATGAGCTGCTGAAGCCCCTCCTCTGTGGTCAAATCCAGCCCCGTCAATTCACGGCAGCTGATGGTCCCCATCTCTGCCTCGAAGCGGCGGCGAAACTCCCGCGGCAGCGCCAATTCGCGGAGACTTTCTTCCATTGTATCAGCCCGCCCGCGCTTAAGGCCGATAGCCATGACAGCACCAATGACGGCACCGCAGACGGCCCCCGTGTTGCCGAGCCCCCCTGCGAAGCCGAAGGCAACTCGGGAAAGGACATCGTTCTCTATCTCTATCTCAAATTCCTGGCACACGGCCTGGAGTACAGCCTCCGATCAAGTACAGCCTTGCTCCATGATTTGCGTGGCTCGGTTCTGCTCCATAGTCGTTCCCTCTTTTAATCAATTAACAATTATCAATCAATGAAAATGGGCCTAAGAAATCCCACTCCTTTTCAAAAACAATGGTATGAAAAATATAGATACGTGTCAAGAAAAAAAGAAAAGTGCGGAAGCGGGAAAGATAAACGGAAATTGACGAATAGCGATTGACGATTTACGAATTACGAAGTAAAAAAACGTCATTAGTCATTCCTTGATCATCAATCGTCATTTTCCTTTCCTCTTTCCCTTCGTCAATCGTCAATCTCTTTTTATCCTTTGTGAGTGGGGTCAGGGTAATTCACGATTCCCCCCCTGCATTACCTTCGCACGATATGTTATCATGTATAGCGCATTCCGCATTGAGAAAATCACGATTCAGGTTATTTAAAATATGAAAAAAGGTAAAGTTTACATCGTCGGCGCAGGGCCGGGAGATATCGGACTTTTTACGGTCAAGGGATTCAAATGCCTCCAGAAGGCAGATGTCGTGGTCTATGACTTCCACCTGAATGCCCAGGTCCTGAACTATGTACATCATGATGCAGAGTTCATATACGCCGGCAAAAGGGGCGGCCAGCATGATATGACTCAGGATGATATAAACAAAACCCTCATTGAAAAAGCAAATGAAGGCAAAACCGTCTGCCGCCTCAAGGGGGGAGATCCCTTTGTGTTCGGAAGGGGCGGAGAAGAGGCAGAAGTCCTTGTAAAAAATGGCATCGAGTTTGAAGTCATTCCGGGCATCAGCTCATCAGTTGCAGCTCCGGCATATGCCGGTATTCCCCTGACCCACAGGTCGTACTCCTCATCACTTGCTGTAGTGCCTGGATATGAGGATGTTACAAAAAAGGAGAGCTCTATTGACTGGTCCAGGCTGGCCACAGGGGTCGGTACTATTGTATTCCTGATGGCAGTAAAAAATATCGCACAGGTATGCAGCAAACTTATTGAGAACGGCAGAAAACCGGATACTCCCGTTGCTGTAGTTAGATGGGGAACAAGGGCGGACCAGACAACACTGACAGGCACTTTGTCAAATATCCCTGCCCTGGTCAAAGAGAATGATATCAAACCCCCTGCGGTTATGGTCGTAGGAGAAGTCGTAAAACTGAGGGAAACCCTTAAGTGGTATGAAAATAAACCTCTGTTCGGTCAGCGGGTGCTTATCACCAGACAGCATACAGAGGGATTTGAGCAGCTGGAGGATCTGGGGGCTGAATTAATAGAGTTCCGTACAATAGATATACTTCCACCCGACGACTGGTCAGAGCTTGACCGGTCCATGGAAAAAATAGATTCCTATGACTGGCTGATTTTCACAAGCGTCAACGGTGTTAAGTTCTTCTTCCAGAGATTACTGGAAAAAGACAGGGACATCAGAGACCTGAAAGGAATCAGGATATGCGCTGTCGGATCCAAGACGGAAACAGCAATCAACAAGTACGGCATAAGAGTCGATCTTGTTCCGGAAAAGTTTAATGCAGAGGGATTGATTGAATCCTTCATGAAGGAGCATCGCGAAAAGACTTCAGAAAACAGCCTGAAAGGGATAAAGATACTTCTTCCGAGGGCTGAGATTGCCAGAGAAGTTTTTCCGCAGAAAGTCAGGGAACTGGGCGGGGAGATAGATGTATTTACTGCATATAAGATTGTGAAGCCGGAGGTTCATGGCAAGAGGCTTAAGCGTTTTCTGAAGCAGGGGAAAATTTCTATTGCAACCTTCACAAGTGCTGCCACATTCAATAACTATATGGATATTATGGGTGATGATGCGAAAGGACTTCTTAAGGATGTCGCAATAACCGTAATAGGCCCGGTTACCGCAAAGGCAGTGGAAAAGGCAGGACTGAAGGTCAGTATCATACCTGAAAAAGCGACCGTTGAGGCCATGGTCGAAGAGATAATCAAGTGGGCAACAAAAGAAAAATAAATTCCATTTATCAAATTCCAAATGAAGACTCCCCGCCGCGGAGACAGCGGGGGATCGTTAGGTAAAAAAACTATTATTTTAAAAAATCCCCCCTCGCCCCCCTTTTCCAAAGTGGGGATTAAGAGGAAACCCCACAGCAGAAACTGTGGGGTATTGAAAATTTAATAAATTAGATATTGCATCTCATGCTATAATTCCTCATGACTCCAAAAGACATTAAAGAAAAAGAAGCTGTCCTTAAATTCCTCAAGACAAAGACCTCCGGGCCTGTCAGCCTGAAAGAGATTGCATCGGCTCTCCATATTAAAAAAAGAATCGGTTCTCTGAAGCGTATCCTCCGTTCCATGACAAGGTCCGGTGATATTTTCAGGACAAAGACCGGGCTGTACGGCCCGGTCACTGAAATGAACCTTGTCTCCGGGAACTTTGAGGCGCACAAAGACGGATATGGCTTTGTAATTGTCGAGGAGCCGGGAGAGCGGGACATCTTCATTCCCCCGAGGAAGACAATGGGCGCAATGTCAGGCGACCGGGTAGTTGCCCGTGTAGAGAGCCAGGTCAGGCGTGAAGGCACTATCATTAAAATTCTTGAACGGGGACAGAAGAAGATCATCGGGACCCTGTGCAGAGACCGAAAGATATATTATGTGCGGCCCAAGAATAAAAAGCTTCCCTTCTTCATTTCTGTCAGTCCCAAAAACATGGGCAAGGCAAAGGACGGGAACACTGTCTCTGTTGAAATAGTCGCCTACCCCACTTCAGCCGCTCCCCCGGAAGGAAAGATACTGAAGGTCCTTCCTGATATAAGTGAACCGGCACAGGAAATAGACATGATCATTGAAGAGTATTCATTCACCCGCAAATTTCCTGCTCCGGTCCTGTCTGAACTCAAAGAACTCACAGAGAAAAAAAACCTCAGGAACAGGGTCGACTGCCGGGAACTGCTTACGGTTACCATTGACGGAGAGACTGCAAAGGACTTTGATGACGCGGTCTCGATCAATAAAACAGAAAACGGGTATGTACTTTATGTACACATCGCCGATGTCAGCCATTATATTAAATGGGACACTGCGCTTGATCTTGAAGCCCGGCGCAGGGGCACGAGCGTCTATTTCCCCGGCAGTGTGATCCCGATGCTGCCTGAAAAGATCTCAAATAATCTCTGCAGCCTTGTACGGAGGAAAGACCGGCTTACATTCACTGCTGAAATGCACTTTGATAAAAACGGGAGCATCACAAAGAAGGATTTCTATACCAGTACCATAAACAGCAATGAGAGGATGACCTACACATCGGTGAAGAAGATACTCTCGGATAAAGATCCTGATGAAAGGGAGAAGTACGCATATCTCCTCGAAAGCTTTGAAACCATGGAAGAGCTTTGTGCTTTATTGAGAACGCAGCGCATAAAACGGGGCAGCCTCGATTTTGACCTGCCCGAGCCCGAGGTGCTCCTGGACATACAGGGCAGACCCGAGGCAATTATACGGGCAGAGAGGAACCTCGCGCATATGATGATCGAGGAATTTATGATAGCTGCCAATGAGGCTGTTTCTTCATTTCTTGAAGAGACCGGTGTACCTTCTGTCTACAGAGTGCACGAAAAGCCGGACACCGCAAAGCTGGACGAGCTGAGGCCGATTTTTCTGGCATTCGGCCTTAAAATTAAAAAAACGGGGGGCAGGATATTCCAGTCAGTTCTGAAAGAGATAAAGGGAAGGCCGGAAGAATCCATTCTGAATATCCTTCTTCTGCGTTCTCTCAAACAGGCAAAGTATTCGACCGGGAACATCGGGCATTTCGGTCTCGCTTCAGAAAGCTATACCCATTTCACATCACCGATAAGAAGATACCCAGATCTCATCGTCCACAGGATACTTAAGGAAGTCATTGGCAGGAAAACTCTCTCTGACAAGAAAATACAGTATCTTGATAAATTCCTCCCGGAAATTACCGACCATTCTTCAAAGACCGAGCGGACAGCAGAGGAAGCTGAAAGAGAAATAGTCAGCGCAATGAGGGTATGGTTCATGAAAGACAAAGTCGGTTATGAATATGCAGGCATTATCACCGGCCTGACGTCACACGGCCTGAAAATTCAGATCAGGGATTTCTTTGTTGAGGGATTTCTTCATGTTTCTTCCATGACCGATGATTATTACAGGTTTGACGAAAAGAACTACCGCCTTATTGGACGGCGTACCAAAAGAGTTTTCTCCTTAGGCAAGGAATTAAAAGTAAGGATTGAACGGGTTGATATAGAGGAGAGGGAGATTCTGCTGGGGCTTATTTAGAAAGAATTGAGTTTTTTAGTAATCACTAATAATTTCTACCTGTCTGTGGCATCAAAGTAAACTTCACAGTCTCCATCACTTATAATGCATAACTGAGATCAACTGTTGTATCCGCTGCATAAGCTGCTGTTGACTGAACAGTGCCGGAGTTAAATATTCCATCATCAAATTTGATGTCTATAATTTCGGCAGTTTCCGCAGGTATGCTAACTATAAGTATACGATTTTTTGTACCTATGCCTGTAAAAGCTAAATCACCGAGGCCAATGCCGTTTCCATATGGATGACGCGGAAGAACTGTTGCACCTGTTGCGGCAGGGTTACCTGAAATAAGGCCTGCATACCGCAATGCCTGCCAGGCTTCAAGAGATTCACCGGTAGGAGTTGTCTCAGTTCCACCTATCAAACCATTCCCGCCTCCGTCAGCAACATTTGTCCAGCGGGCATTTGCATTAGAATCATCACCGGGAATCGCATTATATCTGTCCAGGTATGTAAAATACGCAGCGCTTATCCCGTTGATGTCATTTATTACTCTTTTTATCCGTGCATCGTCAATCATCGCCTGCCCTTTCAAAACAGTCCCCACCAGCAGACCGATAATTACCATCACGATCGCCAGCTCAACCAGTGTAAAACCTTTCTCCCCCGACTTATTTCTCATGTTCCCCTCCTTGCAGGTTACCTCTAAATTTCTTTAATTTCATCTGAATTAATAAATATTCTCTCTTAGTTATATTCGTCCTGTTAAGACATTTGTTTAGTATTTATCGGTAGGAAAACGAAAAAACTTTAATTCTCAGAGTTCTATAAGACATTATTGAGGGCAGGCGATGGTATAGACTAAAACCTTAAAAATCATTAAGTTACAATGAGTGATCTAATGAATTGCATCTTCACGGTGTATGCTGTTTCCAAAAACCTCGTTTTATACTGTCAGCAATTCTCGCCACCCTGGCCATTTCCCTGACATCATGCACCCTCACAATATTGGCCCCATTAAATATACCTATCGCAGCAGCAGCAGCTGTGCCTTCGACTCTTTCCGTAACAGGAAGGTCATTAAGGATTTTCCCGATAAAGGATTTTCGTGAGTGGCCCAAAAGTATCGGTTTATCAAATCCTGAAAACTCATTCAGCCGTTTTATGATCTCAAGGTTATGCTCAACCGACTTGCCGAATCCGATACCGGGATCAATGATTATCATGTTATCCGGTATCCCGGCCTTTCTGGCAATTTCAATACCCCCGTACAGATAGTCCATGATTTCGGGTATCAGCGCTTTATAGGATGGGTCCTTCTGCATATTTTCAGGCGAACCTTTTATATGCATTATAATGACAGGAACTTCGTTCCTGGCAGCAACCCCCGGCATATCAGGATCAACCCTGAGTCCGCTGATATCATTTATTACAGAAGCCCCTGCAGAAATTGCGGCCTTCGCAACAGCAGCTTTATATGTGTCAATTGATATGGGAAGTTCTATTTTCTCTGCAAGCGCCTCGATAACAGGAACAACACGTTTTATTTCTTCTTTGACAGAAACCTTTTCAGCACCCGGACGGGTTGATTCTCCACCGATGTCAATCATGTCTGCCCCTTCATCCCGCATCCTGAGGGCCTGTTCTACCGCACTCTTTTCAGATAAAAAGCTGCCGCCGTCAGAAAAAGAATCAGGAGTAACATTCAGAATACCCATAATATAGGTCCTCTGGGAAAAGTCAAAGCAGTGATTTTTCCAGGTGAGTTTCACGGGAGTTTTTTATGAAATCAAGATGATGTTTCAGGAGAGGGATTGATGTTTTTATCTAAAGCAACTTTATCTGGATCCTTGTCGTCTTTATCTTTTTCTTTCTCAGCCGGCTCGGGCTTGTCATTGCTGTCAATTTTACGGCTGATATCTTTACCTGCTATTATGTCTTTTATCTCGGAAGCGTCGAGTGTTTCCAGATCAAGAAGTGCCTGCGCAATATTATTTAAGGAATTCCTGTTATCAAGAAGAAGTTTTTTTGCATATTCATATCTCTCACCGACAATTACCCTAATCTCATCATCAATTGCTTCTGCAGTTTTTTCAGAATAATCTTTAGACTTTGTAATATCCTTGCCGAGAAAAACCTGCTCTTCCCGTTTCCCAAATGTCAGAGGTCCAAGCTTTTCACTCATCCCCCACTCGCAGACCATTTTCCTTGCAAGGTCAGTTGCCCTCTGCAGATCATTCCCTGCACCGGTAGTTAAATGACCCAGAGAGATTTCCTCTGCGGCCCTTCCTCCCATTAAGACTGCCAGACTGTTAAGAATAAACTCCCTTGAATGAGTATATCTGTCATCAACAGGAAGCTGCTGTGTAACACCAAGCGCCATTCCTCTCGGTATGATACTTACCTTGTGAAGAGGGTCGGTCCCGGGAGTAAGCATTGCAACGAGTGCATGACCGGCTTCATGATGGGCTGTATTAAGCTTCTCGTCTTCAGAGATGATCATGCTCTTTCTTTCCTTGCCCATCATGACCTTGTCCTTGGAGCTTTCAAAGTCAGACATCTCAACCTTGCTTTTCGACTGTTTCGCTGCAAGCAACGCCGCTTCATTAATAAGATTGGCAAGGTCCGCTCCGGAAAAGCCGGGAGTACCCCTGGCAAGGACTTCAAATTTCACATCATCATCAATGGGAATATTTTTTATATGGACTTTAATTATCTCAAGCCTGCCTTTAACGTCCGGGTGAGGGACGATGACCTGCCTGTCAAACCTTCCGGGCCTCAGAAGCGCTGGATCCAGAACATCAGGCCTGTTGGTTGCAGCGATTACTATAGTACCCTCGTTCTGGGTAAAACCGTCCAGCTCAACCAGAAGCTGGTTAAGCGTCTGTTCACGCTCATCATGTCCGCCTCCAAGCCCTGCTCCCCTGTGACGGCCCACAGCATCTATTTCATCGATGAAAATAATACATGGTGAATTCTTTTTCGCCTGTTCAAAAAGGTCTCTCACTCTGGAGGCGCCCACACCAACGAACATCTCTACAAAATCGGAACCGCTGATAGAAAAGAAAGGAACACCCGCCTCACCGGCGATTGCTTTGGCCAGCAATGTTTTTCCGGCACCCGGAGGACCGACAAGCATGACTCCTTTTGGAATCTTACCTCCCAGTTTCTGGAACTTCTGAGGATCTTTTAAAAAATCAATTATTTCCTGGACTTCTTCTTTTGCCTCTTCAATCCCTGCTACATCTTTAAATGTAATCTTGATCCCTTTTTCCGAAACAAGCTTTGCCTTGCTTCTTCCAAAGGAAAGGGCCTTGTTTCCTCCTGACTGCATCTGCCTCATAAAGAAGACCCATAACAGCACGAGAAGTACAATCGGGCCGAAATTAAAAAGCACACTCATGTACCATGGAGTGTGATCAGGTCTTGCGGCTATCCTTACTCCCTTTGCTCTCAACTCTTTTACAAGATCAGGATATTCGGGGGCGTAGGTCTTAAACTTTACACCGTTTTTCATTGTCCCTTCGATGGCATTCTCAGGCTTTGTTATCGTTACTTCCGCAACTTCGCCCTGGCTCAGTTTCGCACTGAAATCTGAAAAAATCATCTCTTCATTCGGCTTTGATGTCTCAAGAAGATTGAAGACAAGAATCATCATTAAACCGAAGAGGACCCATATGGCTATGCTTCTATACAAGTAATTTATCTCCTACAAATAAGGTTAACATATTTCAATTTGGAAAGCCAAGGGTGCAGAGATAATCCCGGACATTTAAACCGATGGAACAGCTGAAACGGCTGGAGCCATAGCAGTTTCAGCTCATTATTTACCCAGGACAATGAGTACAAATCCGGCAAGCATTATTATACTGCCAAATGTTTTTTCGGTTATTCTCTCTTCTTTAAACAGGTAATGCCCGTAGGCAATACTGAAGAGAAGACTCGTCCTTTTTATTGAGATCATGTAAGCAACATTGCTCATGCTCACCGCAAGATTATGAAAAATAATCATCAGGGAAAAAGTAATTCCAATCAACGCCAGGGGGATAACATCCTTCTTTTTTATATTGATCCTGCCCCTGTTCATTTTCAAGGCAATCGGGGTAAAAAGGATCGTTACAAGTACAAAATAAAACCCTCCAAAGAAAACCGGCGATGAATGTTCAATAGCAACTTTCCCAAGTGAAGCCGTAATACTGAAGATAAAAGCCACGGCAATCATCATTACACAGCCCTTTTCCCTGAATATTGCCTTCACAGGTTCCAGGACATTTTTGCTGATCATATGAATATTTAAAGAATAACTGCCGATCGCCATAAGCAGTATGCCTGCCCCGCCGTAAACAGAGACCCCCTCGCCAAGAATGATGCTTGAGGTAAATATCAGGAAAAGAGGAGTCAGCGCGAGAAACGGCATGGCGAGACTTATGGGCGAAACCTTCAAGGCCTTTGTATACAGGACTATGGCTGCCATCTCCAGCGGCAGGGCACATATAGTTGCAAGCCAGAAAGTTTTATCAAGCGATGGTACTTCTACAAAAAGCATACTTAATAACAGCAGGGGAAGGGCAAATATCAACCTGACCCATGCCACAAAATATTCATCCCTTGTGACAAGGGCTTTTTTTGTCAAAGCATCACTCGTTGCCAGGGAAATTGCGGTTAAGAGGGAAAGTACGATCCACATTATGAAATGAGAAGTAAGAAATCAGAAATTAGAAATAAAAAATAACCGGCTATAGCTCTCTTGAAACATCTACTTCCCATTTTTCACTTCTTATTTCTCATTTCTCACTTACTTCTTATCCTATCCTGTAATCCTTGATCTTCGTCAGCAGTGTCTTATAACTGACTTTAAGCATTTCCGCTGCTTTTGTCTTATTACCGTGAGTATCTTCAAGCGCCTTTCTTATTCTCCGGGACTCTGCTGATTTCAGGGCAGCCTTTGCAACTTCATCAAGAGTTCCGGTCAGGTCACTGTCCATAGACTGCCCTTCAGATGAAGCAATGGGATTCAACCTTAATTCATTTTTTGTTATAATGTCTCCTTCACACAGGATGAGCGCCCTTTCAATCACGTTTTCAATCTCCCGTATATTCCCTTTCCACGTATAACTCATCAAAAGGTCTACAGCCTCCGGGCTTATTGTTTTGTGCGCTATATTCATCTCTAAAGAATATTTGCTTATAAAGTGCTCAACCAGCGCAGGAATATCTTCTTTTCTCTCCCTGAGAGGAGGCAGTGAAATCGGAAAAACACTCAGCCTGTAGTACAGGTCTTCCCTGAAAGTTTTATCAGCCGCTGCAGCCTCAAGGTCCCTGTTGCTGGCAGCAATTATCCGAATGTCTATCTTGACCGAATTTGTTCCTCCGACCCTGTCAATTTCTCCCTCCTGGATGGCCCTTAGTATTTTCGCCTGTAATGACATGTCCATTTCACCAATCTCATCCAGGAACATCGTGCCCTTGTCAGCAAGTTCCAGTTTACCAAGTTTTCTCTCCCCTGCACCGGTAAATGCACCCTTTTCATGGCCAAAGAGTTCAGACTCCAGCAATTCCCTGGGTATCGCAGCACAGTTTATCGGGACAAAGGGGTAGTCCTTTCTTGGACTTAAATCATGCACAGCCCTTGCAAAGAGTTCCTTACCAGTACCTGATTCACCCAGCAGCAGTACACTCGTTCGGGTGGCGGAAACCTTCCGGATGTTCTCGGCAACCTCGATCATTTTAGGGCTTTTTCCTATAATGTCGGGCATACCTACCCGCTGGGACAGCATATCCTTTAAAAGGAGGTTTTCCGTAACAATCCTCTGGTTTTTAACTGATCTCTGAATGAGCAGCTGCAGGTAGTCTGTGTCAAGCGGTTTTGTAATAAAATCATAGGCACCAAGTTTCATGGCATTAACGGCAGTCTCAACAGATCCAAACGCTGTCATTACGATTACTGGTACAAGGGGGTTCTCATTTTTCGATGCCTTCAGTACTTCAAGCCCGTTCTTCTTGGGCAGTTTCATGTCAGTAATTACAACGTCAGCCTTACTGTCCTTTACCCTCTCGATCCCTTCAGCCCCGTCACTTGCAGTTACAACCTCATATCCCCCGAGCTCCAGGGTCTCCTTCAGCATCTGTGCCAGAGAGTCTTTATCTTCTACAATGAGAATTTTTTCCATAGTATATATTCGGCAGAAAAAACATAATTTATAATTTATAATTCGTAATTCGTAATTTACCCAAGTTTCGTCCTCAGCAGCTCATTCACAATCTTCGGATTGGCCTTGCCTCTGGTCTCTTTCATTACCTGCCCTACAAAAAAGCCCATCAGTTTTGCCTCTCCTGCCTTAAACCGCTCAACTGCTTCAGGATTCTTATTTATTATTTCGTCAACTATTGTTCCAATGCCTGCTTCATCACTTATCTGGACGAGTCCTTTTTCTTTGACAATTTCCTCCGCATTCTTACCCGTCCTGTACATTTCTTCAAATACTATTTTTGCAAGCTTTCCACTAATGGTCCCTTTGTCAATCAGTTTCAGCATGTCAACAAGATGTCCGGGTTTTATTAAGCTGTCTTCGATCGACTTATTTTCTTCATTAAGTGACTTTGCAAATTCTCCCTTCATCCAGTTGCTTAAACTGATTGGATTTCCACCAAGTCCTACAGCTTCATCAAAAAAATCAGAGGAGGATTTGTTAATGGCAATAAGGTCAGCATCCTGTTCCGGAAGCTGATGCTCTTTTATAAACCTTTCCCGCCTGGCGTCAGGAAGTTCCCCGATACTTTCCCTGATTGTTTCTATCAGTGATTTCTCAAATTCGATTGGCATGAGGTCAGGGTCAGGGAAATACCTGTAGTCATGCGCTTCCTCTTTTGACCGCATTGATTCAGTAATTCCCTTTTCTGAATTCCAGAGTCTTGTCTCCTGAACAATCCTGCCGCCTTCGCCAAGGACCTTGATCTGCCGTTTTATCTCATAATCAAGCGCCTTCTCAACAAACCTGAAGGAGTTCATATTTTTTATCTCTGTTTTTGTGCCTAACTCCTGCTGTCCTTCAGGCCTGACAGAAATATTCGCGTCACACCTTAAAGACCCCTGTTCCATATTTCCGTCGCATACACCTATGTCACGCACTATGATTCTCAGCTTTTTCATAAACTCCACAGCTTCCCGGGGGGTCCTGATGTCAGGCTCGGTCACAATTTCCATTAAAGGCACCCCTGCCCTGTTAAGGTCAACAAGGCTTTCACTGCCGCTGTCCTGATGTATGTTCTTCCCGGCATCTTCTTCCAGGTGAATCCTGGTCAGGCCTATCTTCCTTGTGCTGCCGTCAATGTTTATATCAACACTCCCCTGCTCACAGAGAGGCAGTTCATACTGGCTTATCTGGTAGCCCTTCGGGAGATCAGGATAAAAATAGTTCTTTCTTGCAAAACGACTGTATGATGAAATGCTGCAATTTGTTGAGAGTCCTGTCCTCACAACATACTCTACAGCCTTCCTGTTCATTACCGGCAAAACACCCGGCATGCCGATACATACAGGGCAGGTCTGTGTATTAGGTTCAGAACCAAACTTTGTAGAACAGCCGCAAAATATCTTCGTATCTGTCAATAACTGCGAATGAATTTCCAGGCCTATAACCACTTCATATTGCATTAATCATCTCCATTCCGATCAATATCCCTTTTATCCGAAAAGACTATCGCAATGCGCTTTCGCGGGGATTCAGAACACATTTTACAACTTTACCCTGTTATAAGGAAAGCGTTATTTATAAGTTCGGAAGCGCGGAAGTTAAAAAAAAGCGACCCTTTGGGTCACCTTTGCTATCTTTAAACTTCCGCGCTTCCGAACTTCCGCGCTTGCTGAGTTACATGGTTAAAACACCTGCATCCATTAACAGGGAAGTCACAAATATGTCAGCACTTTTACGGTAAGTGACGGGTCAACAGAAATTATGTCCGCAAGTTTCCCTATCGAAAACTTGTTCTTTTTTACTTCCCTGATTATCCTGAGCGCAATAGCCGGTAAAGACGGAAGTGTGATTACATCCTTGACAAAACTCTCAAGTACATCCATAAAGTTTTCCCCAACATATTAAATTTAAACTATTTTCAGGAAATAGTTTATATTAAAACCTATCGACCCAAGGCCGGAAAAAACTTTAGAAATTCATTGAAAATCATCCAAAACAGACAAAGCCTGACAGAAAGATTTGACTTTTTCAGACCAATTCACGTAACCTGTTTCTTTTTCAGAAATTTACTGCTTTACGAATTTAATGTTTTTCTATATTATGTATAGTTACAAACAGTCGTCTTAATGAGGTACTGTAAGGGAGACAGAAGTTTTGAACAACAATAATTCATCCACAAATATGAAAGAGACTGAGAAAATCATGGTAAGACATGACGTAAGCCTTTTTACAGACCACGACATCTATCTCTTTAAAGAGGGGAACCACTTTAATCTGTACGACAAGCTCGGGTCCCGTACAATGACCATCAATGGGCAGGAGGGAACGTATTTTGCCCTCTGGGCGCCGAATGCGGAAAAAGTATTTGTCATTGGAGATTTTAACGGCTGGAACAGGGAGACCCACGAGCTCGCAGCCCGGTGGGACCAGTCAGGGTTGTGGGAAGGTTTCATACCTGGGATAAAAAAAGGCACTGTTTATAAATACCACATTGCCTCACGATACAATGATTACACGGTCGACAAGGGAGACCCATATGCACTGCGCTGGGAGAGGGCCCCGAAAACAGCCTCGGTCGTATGGGACCTGGATTATAAGTGGGATGACGGGGAGTGGATGGCAAACAGGCATAATAATAATTCCCTGAATGCCCCCTGGTCCATATATGAAGTACACCTCGGTTCCTGGCGGCGTGTTCCTGAAGAGGACAACAGGTATCTCACTTACAGGGAACTGGCACATCAACTCGCCGATTATGTAAAGGAAATGGGATTTACCCATATTGAACTGATGCCGGTCACAGAGCACCCGTTTTACGGCTCATGGGGATACCAGACAACAGGATATTTTGCACCCACGAGCAGATACGGAACACCCGAGGACTTTATGTATATGATCGACCACCTTCATCAGAACGGCATCGGTGTCATTCTGGACTGGGTACCGTCACACTTCCCCTCAGACCAGCACGGTCTTTCCTATTTTGACGGCTCCTATCTGTATGAACACGAAGATCCTCAAAAAGGGTACCACCCTGAATGGAACAGTTATATTTTTAATTACGGCAGAAATGAAGTAAGAAATTTTCTGATCAGCAGCGCACTGTTCTGGCTCGATAAATACCATCTTGACGGTTTCAGGGTCGATGCAGTTGCATCAATGCTTTATCTGGATTATGCCAGGGAAGACGGAGACTGGACACCGAACAAGTACGGCGGGAAAGAAGATCTGGACGCAATAAGCTTTCTTAAGAAACTTAACGAAGCTATCTATATGGCACATCCGGATGTCCAGACCATAGCCGAGGAATCAACTGCCTGGCCGATGGTTTCAAAGCCGACATATGTCGGCGGACTCGGATTCGGGATGAAATGGAATATGGGATGGATGCATGATACCCTTAAATATATGTCAAAGGACCCCCTGTTTAAGAAGTACAACCATGACCAGCTGACATTCAGCATCTGGTACTCCTTTTCAGAAAACTTTGCACTCCCCCTCTCTCATGATGAAGTAGTCCATGGTAAGGGGGCCCTTATCGGAAAAATGCCGGGTGATGAATGGCAGAGCTCTGCAAACCTCAGGATCCTGTTAGGATATATGTACAGCCATCCCGGCAAAAAACTCCTCTTTATGGGGGCCGAACTTGCACAATGGAAAGAGTGGAACCATGAAGAAAGTCTGGAGTGGCATGTCCTTGAGTATCCTTTTCATAAGGGGGTACAAAAATGGCTTCAGGACCTGAACCACCTCTACAGAAGTGAGAAGGCGTTATACGACCTTGATTTTTCTCAGGATGGTTTTGAATGGATAGATTCTCATGATTGGGAAGGAAGCACGATAAGCTATATCAGGAAAGACAGGGACTCTAATGAAATCATTCTTGTGGTCTGCAATTTCACTCCGGTTGTACGGGACAACTATGTAGTAGGCGTTCCGAGGGGAGGTTTCTGGAGAGAGATTCTCAACAGTGATGCTGAAATATATGCAGGCAGCGGCAAGGGCAATTCCGGCGGGGTTGAAGCTTCATCAGAGCCTGGTCAGGGGAGGGACTTTTCTCTTCACCTGACATTACCCCCGCTGAGTGTGTTGTTTTTTAAGTGCTAGTGGCATATTGCAATATGCCCTTATTTATGAGCGCATTGAAATATGCCCTTACCTTTGGGCGCATAATACTACGCCTCTACAAAATACAACATTAATATATGAACAAACACATTTGTATTCACGGTCACTTTTACCAGCCGCCCAGAGAAAACCCCTGGCTGGAAGAAATCGAATTTCAGGACAGCGCCTATCCCTACCATGACTGGAATGAGAGAATCACATCCGAATGTTATGCTCCGAATGCAGCCTCCCGTATACTCGATTCAAAAGAACGTATTATCGACATTGTAAATTTATATTCAAAGATCAGCTTTGACTTTGGCCCCACTCTTCTGTCCTGGCTCGAAAGACATAAACCGGATGTATATGATGAGATAATCGAGGCCGACCGGCTTAGTATGGAGAGGTTCTCCGGACACGGCTCGGCAATTGCCCATGCATATAACCATATGATCATGCCCCTCGCAAACAGGAGGGACAAGTATACACAGATAATATGGGGGATAAAGGACTTCCAGAAACGATTCAAAAGATTCCCCGAAGGAATGTGGCTGCCGGAAGCAGCGGTTGATAAAGAGACCCTTGAGGTGCTTGTCAGCCTCGGGATAAAATTTACAATCCTCGCGCCGCAGCAGGCAAAAAAAACGAGAAAACTGGGAGACGCAAAAAGATGGCGCGATGTAAGCGGGGAAAAAATTGATCCTACAATGCCATACCAGTGCATTCTGCCCTCCGGCAGATCAATAAATCTCTTTTTCTATGACGGGCCGATTTCCCAGAATATCTCCTTTGGCAACCTGCTGAAAAACGGAGAGACCCTGGCAAACAGACTTATGTCCGCCTTTAACGATCAGAGAAACAGGCCGCAGTTAGTACACCTGGCAACTGATGGAGAGACTTTCGGGCATCATCACCGTCACGGCGACATGGCCCTTTCCTATGCCCTTCACCATATTGAATCCAATAACCTGGCCCAAATAACGAACTACAGCGAATTCCTCCAAAATCATCCGCCAACTCATGTGGTTGAGATATTTGAAAACTCTTCATGGAGTTGTGTACACGGAATAGAAAGATGGAAGGACAATTGCGGGTGCCACTCCGGAATGAACCAGGGCTGGACACAGGATTGGAGAAAACCATTAAGGAATGCTTTAGACTGGCTGAGAGACAATCTCATAAATATATTTACCGAAGAAGCAGCAAAATATCTCAAAAACCCCTGGGACGCCAGAAACGACTACATTGAAGTCATATTTGACAGGTCACATGAAAACATCAATATTTTCCTGGAAAAACACGCTGTCAGGAAGCTTTCAGACGAGGAACAGATCAAAGTATTAAAACTGCTCGAAACACAAAGGAATGCAATGCTGATGTACACCAGCTGCGGATGGTTCTTTGATGAAGTCTCCGGCATCGAAACAGTACAGATAATCCAGTATGCTTCAAAAGCCATTCAGTATGCAGAAGAAATGAACGGCTCAATGTTTGAAAAAGAATTTTCGAATTACCTTGCTAAAACTCCGAGCAACATATTCAAGAATGCGGCTGAACCGTATGAAATGTATGTTAAATCCGCAAAAACCGACCTGCTCCGTGTTGGTGCACATTACAGCATTTCCTCCATCTTCCAGGAGTATCCGGAAAATATTAAGATATTCTGCTATACAGCAAAAAGCGAAATGTATAACAAACTGGAGGCAGGAAAGCTTAAGCTCGCAATTGGAAAAGCAGATATACGCTCTAATATAACCTGGGAAGGAAAAACAATCAGTTTTGCCGTACTGCATCTCGGTGACCACAATATTAATGCCGGGGTCAAGTCTTTTCCCGGGGAAAAGGACTTCTCTGCCATGCAGTCCGAAATTATCGAGTCCTTTGAAAAAGGAGATGTACCTGAGATAATAAGACTCATGGGCAAACATTTCAATGATGAAATCTACTCACTCTGGCACCTGTTCAAAGATGAACAGCGGAAGGTCCTCGATGAGATACTTCAACTCACATATGAGGGAGTCGAAGCTTCCTACCGGCAGATTTATGAAAACAATTCCGCAATTATGAATTATTACCACAGCCTGCAGCAGCGCCTGCCCAGGCCCTTTTTATCTGCTGCAGAATATGTAATAAACACGGATTTAAAAAAACTTTTCGAAAATGGCCTGGAGGTTGAAAAACTGAGAAGACTGATTGATGAAACAAAAAGATGGTCCATAAAGCTTGATACAACCACTATAGGTTATAACGCCACCACATGGGTCAACTCAACAATGGAAAGCCTGAACGAAGAACCGGAAAATCTGGAGCTGGTACAAAAACTGGATGATGCGCTGGCAGCATTAACACCGCTGCATTTCTCGCTGGATCTCTGGAAGGCCCAGAACATCTATTTTTCGATAGGGATGAATTTCTATAACACAATGAAAAAGAAGGCGGACAAAAAAAATGAGGATGCTGAAACCTGGGTCAGGTTGTTTCTTAACCTTGGCGAACATCTTCATGTAAAGATTTAGATAAGCTATGGGCAAAAACAGTTCAAATAAAAGAGGCAGCGGATTACTCCTGCATCTAACCTCCCTGCCCTCACCGTACGGCATTGGAGACATGGGAAATAGTGCATACAAGTTCGCTGATTTTCTTGCTGAGTCAAACCAGAAATACTGGCAGATACTCCCTTTGAATATAACCTGTCCTGCATACGGCAATTCTCCCTACAGCAGCTTTTCCGCTTTTGCCGGCAATCATCTATTAATAAGTCCCGATCAGATGGTAAATCATGGACTTTTATCTTCAGAGGACATTAAAAACATCCCCTCCTTTCCTGCAGGCAGGGTCGATTATGATGCTGTTATCAAGTTCAAAAACAACCTGTTTGATCAGACATATGAAAAGAACAGCGCAAAACTGCAGAGCAATAAGGAGTTCCAGAGGTTCTGTAATGAGAACGCGCACTGGCTGGATGATTACACTCTTTTTATTTCAATAAAAAACCATCTTGACGGAATAGTATGGAGCGAATGGCCAGGCGAACTCCGGGACAGAAAAAAAAGCGCTCTTGCTGAATATTCGGAAAAACTTGGCACCCACATATTAAAAGAGAAATTTCTTCAGTATGTGTTTTTCACTCAATGGTCTCAATTAATGACTTACTGTGAAAGTAAAGGGATAAAGATATTCGGGGACATCCCTATTTATGTCAATTACGACAGCGCGGATGTCTGGGCAAACCCGGAGATCTTCAGTCTCGATAAAGACAAAAAGCCTGTGTATGTAGCGGGTGTCCCACCTGATTACTTCAGCTCAACAGGCCAGCTGTGGGGCCATCCGGTTTACAACTGGGATGTTTTAAAGAAAACCAGATATTCATGGTGGATACGACGGGTCGAACATAACCTCAAACTTTTTCATATGTTCAGGCTTGACCACTTCAGGGGGTTTGTCGGTTACTGGGAGGTGCATTCGAGCGAAAAGACCGCCATAAACGGCAAATGGGTACAGGCGCCTGCAAAGGATTTTTTCAACACTCTGCTGAAACATTTCCCGGATATCTTCATTATTGCCGAAGACCTGGGGGTCATTACTCCTGATGTCAGGGATGTCATGAAAAATTTCAGTTTCCCCGGAATGAAGGTGCTGCTTTTCGCCTTTGGAGATGATCTCCCGACCAATCCATACGCCCCTCATAACCATAAGAAGAACTGTATTGTCTACACAGGAACACATGACAACAATACTATTAAAGGCTGGTTTCGCAAGGAACTGAATCCAGAAGGCAAAAAAAGGATCTCCAACTATTTAGGCAGGGATGTAACTGAAAAAACAATACATAAGGAGATCATCAGACTCGCCATGATGTCTGTTGCTGACATCGTTATTATACCCATGCAGGACATCCTGGGTCTGGGCGAAAAGGACAGAATGAACCTTCCTGCAAGCCCAACAGGAAACTGGCAATGGAGGCTCACCTCTGAACAGCTTTCTCCTTCTCTAATAAATGAATTAACAGAAACAACCCGGATTTACGGAAGAAACAGTAAAGACAGCGGGTAAGTGGGAAAGCGCGGAAGCGCGGAAGTTAAAAAAAAGGGCGACCCTAAGGGTCGCCTTTGTTGTCTTTAAACTTCCGCGCTTTCGAACTTCCGCACTAGAAATCATTGATTTCATTGATAAGAGCCCTTAACCTTCCAAAGTCCGAAAGATTGAAATCTACTATAATGCGCGACAGGTCATTGATCTCCGGTTCATCAGCTTCTTGAGGCAGCGGCTCCGAGAGCTCAATCCTGCTGCCTGGATTGAGAATATCAGTAAAATCTTCAGTAAGTTTCCCGACAGAGTACCCGTCCAGGGGAGATAAAAGCCTTATCACCAGCTTCGCGTTCACATACCGCATACTGTGATAACGGCTGTAAAAGTGGTTAATCCTCGCTATGGCCTCATCAACCGAATGAACACATTCAAACAGATCAAAATCACCATCACTTATATAGTTCGGCTCGAGAAGTTCCTTTTTAAAAAAACGGATGCACCGATCCCAGTAGGTGCCATCAGGTTCTTCTATGAGTAATAGCGGAAGGGGCAGGTTTTTCCCGTTCTGCAATAATGTGAGTGTCTCCATTGCCTCATCAAGCGTACCGAATCCTCCCGGAAACAGCGCGACTGCGTCAGCTTCCTTAAGGAAGGCAACCTTTCTGTTGAAAAAATATTTAAATGTGATAAGCCGGGGATTGCCTATAAGTACCGGGTTCGGCTGCTGTTCAAAGGGCAGCATAATATTAACGCCAAATGAATGCTCTGGTCCGGCACCCTCATTTGCAGCCTGCATTATACCCGATCCGCCCCCTGTTATAACCATGTACCCAGCGCCTGCCAGTTTCTCTCCAAACAGACGGGCCATTTCATAAATCGGTTCTTCCGGCCGGGTCCGGGCAGAGCCAAAGACAGTAACTTTTCGCACATTACGATAGGGCCCGAATATTTTCCCTGTAAAGCGCATTTCTTTCATAGTGGCATTCATAAGCTTCAGGTCCGCCCTGTTCTGTTTTTCCTGGCCGGCCTTGAGAGCGGCGATTATCATCTCACGCATCAGTCCCGGTTCTTCAATGCCGTCAACCATACCGATCAAGCTGTCTATAGCCTCGTCAACTGAATTGTTGGTCCTTTTAAAATGTAGCTCTGTCATGGATGTCCTCTCCATAAATTGTTTATACGGCATATATTAACAATTTCATAAGTACTGTTAAAAGCAGAAAAGAATAGAAGTGCAAATAATAATCACAACAGTTTAAATTGTTTCAGGCATTTCAACCGGTCAAACAGCGCACGAAACCGGAATAGCTGAAACATCTGGAGAGCTTGCATTACTCGGTGTTCCCACAACGTTTGAAGCCATGGATGGAATAATAACATCCCTGAAATCTCTCTCAATGTCCTGTATAAACCAGCCCCTTGAAAGAAAGAAAAAAAGGGCTTGAATATTCAAGCCCTCAAATAAATCAAGTTTTCAGTTTTATAGTTTGAGCTAACTATTCTTTAAAGAATAGTTATTTGGAGCCTGTTGCTTCTTTGGCTGCTTCCTTTACTTCTTGCAGCGTTTCGCCAGACTCTTCTTTAATGTCTGCTGTGGTTTCTATCACTTTTCCCTTGACTTCGCCTGCAGTTTCCACGACTTTCTCCTTGACATCTTCCATGGCTTCTGAGACCTCTTCTTTAATCTCTGCTGTGGTGTCTGTGGCTTTCTCTTTGACCACTTCTGTATTTTCTTTCGCCTTCTGACAGCCTATGGTTAGAATAAGAGAAAAAGCCAGCGTCAAGGAAAGGATTATAATCCCAAGTCTTTTCGTCATATAGGACTCCTTATTTAAAGAAATTTAGTAGAATGATAATCTTTCAGTCTCTTAATGACCGCTTTTCTCAGCAGCTTTTGCTTTACCTTCTTCGCTTGCTTCAGCAGCTTTTGCTTTACCTTCTTCGCTTGCTTCAGCAGCTTTTGCTTTACCTTCTTCGCTTGCTTCAGCAGCCTTTGTTTTACCTTCTTCGCTTGCTTCAGCAGCGGTCTCTTTACCCTTAACCGTCTCTTCCGCCTGAAGTGCTACTAAAGAAAAACTTAGAACTAACATAATACCCATAAGCACCAACAATACTTTTTTCATTTAATTATCCTCCTTTCTAAAAGATTAAGGGTGGAATACCCTGTTATGATTAATAAACTAATTACAACGGCAATACTTTAATACATCGCAATGTCTGCAATAAATTTGATATTTTTAATCAGATTTTGTTCACCTTTAAATTGAGGCTTTCATTTGAATTTTCGCTAGTTTTAATTGAACCTGATATTGTAGCTTCAATGGCCTGTTAGACTGCCGAATATTTTTCTCAACATATACATAATGGATAAGAGAGATGAACGATTAAAGACCCATAAAATAGTAGCGCAACCCAACACCAGCATCAAAATCAGTATCTGTATCTGGAGTAACTTGAAAGACTGGAGCGATTTCCAGAAAAAACTCGATTGGATGAGATGCGAGCCAATAATCAACACCTGCGACAGCCCTGAAACCAAACTCGTCATCTTCACTTTCCTCTTCATATCGAATGCCCAGCCCCAGATAGCCTGCAAGTGCACCCTTACTGGGCTGAGGAAAGATTGTCCAGTCATGCCATAAGAAATCGGAATAAACAACGAAATCTTTATCAAAACCCAGCCCAAAATCTACTGCTGCATTAGAATTAAACCAGTATTTAACATTTGGACCGATAGGCTTTCCTAAAATTATTCCTGCCCCCAAAGCTCCTTTCTCCTTTGCATACAACGAATTATTATTTAGAGCAAAGAAAATAAGGATTATTGCCAGCAATACAATATGTACTGATCGCATAGTGATACACCTCCAGTGGATCTTAAGTTTCCAGTTTTAATTTTAGCTAATTTTTCTTTCTTTAATGAAATGTAGTATGGTTATAATCTTTTAGTTTCTTAATGACCGCTTTTCTCAGTTGGTTTTTCTTCACCGTATCTGCCAGATTCTGCAGCGAGCTTTATTTCGCCTGGATCTTCAGATTCGGTAACAGCCTATTTTCCCTTAGTCGTGTCTTCTGCCTGAAAAGCTACTAAAGAAAAACTCAGAATGAACATTATACCAAATAATGACTAACAATACTTTTTTAATATCATCCATTTTAATTTTTTTATTAGAGACATCAAAAAATCTGCCACCTTTAAGAAGGTGGTAATTTCATTACATGCAACTAGCATGCCAATTATAATTGTCATGATAACTCCCTTAATTTAAACAATATATTTTAAATAGAACCTCTAAGTATAATTTTTTTTGGTTAATTGTGTATGGAATTTACTACAGTTATTTGAAAATATTATCGCCTTTTTTTCTCTATTTCAGGAAATAATCTTGCTGTTTGGGAAACTGGTAAAAATGAAGATAAGAACGGACTATCTGCAGAATATGGATTGAAGCAAAACTATTTATAACTTCAACTTACAAACGAAATCCAGCCAGACTCAGAACTGCTCACTTTCAAAAAGTAATAAACGATTTTCAAATTACTCCATTTCATTAATAAATAGTTGTTCTCTTTAATGTTGCCGATATTAAAAAACTAATGATAACAGGTTAAAATGTTATAAATTTGATCATGTCCGTGCTTTTTGTTATTCTGGAGTTATGATAAAATAATTTTTAATTAGCAATGAAATAAGAGTGACTATATTATAGAGATGAATTTGGATTTCACAACATTATATTCTGGTATTATTGAATATTTCCAAAATAACAAATATATTGCAATTGCTCTGGCAGGAATACTTCTTTTGATGTTGTTCCGCAAACCCAAACTTTTATTTACACTCCTATTGTTTTCTGCTGTTATAGTAGGTTCTTTATTTTTAATTTCAAAGATCAATAGATTTAGGTCTTCCCAAGTAAACCTTTCATTTAGTAATCTGCGAAAGTTCGTCTTCATTAAATTGTTTAGTAATAGGTGTTGTCAGTACTAAAGGAATAAATTATATAAAAATTAATTCATTATATTAGCAGTTATATTTTTTGTCTAAAAAGCCGTAAAGTAATAAGATTAGAATAGTAAAGGACTATGATTGTGATATTGAAAAAATCTTTTTTGATAGTATTGCTTTTGATTTTTATTTCTGGTTGTGCAACAACAAAGGACACCAAAAAAACAACAGAGAATTTGTTGCGTTCTGGAGATGATTTTTATAATTCAGGACAATACTCGGAGGCTATAGTTTTATACAAAGAAGTAATAAGGCTTAATCCAGAGGAAGTAAAAGCTCATTCTGGTCTTGGAAAAGCTTATGCCAAAGTTGGTAGACACACAGAGGCAATAGAGGAATATGAACAGGCTATACATCTTATCTTATTAAAGTCTATGAATATGCCATAAGAAAAAAGATTGAGCTGATTTAAGCCCTTATTTTCTTTCCAGAATCATCACACTTTCTGATTTTAATAAACGATTTTCAAATTCATCCATTTCATTGACTCATAGGGGTACTACTCATTTCCCATCTGCTCAAAATATCAGATCTGTTAATGCTCAATTTTCAACCGCAAATCCTCAAAATGAACATATTTCAGGACTGCACATTCTGGCAGACAACCTTTTTGCTTTTAAACATCTGTTTCCCCGGAAAAATTTGACAGCTGTGGAAAAATATTCCTGTATATTTTTTTAACAAATAACACCCAGCGCGGATAACTTACTATAGTGAAGCTCCCCGCCTACAAGGCGGGGCATCAAAAGAATAGCTTTATTAATGATCATGCAGTCTGTATTCCCCTCTTTGGCAAAGAGGGGTTAG
>JBDLIC010000002.1:0-72237 GCA_039715075.1 Nitrospirota bacterium | reverse complement strand
AGGCCGGAACTCCTTCCAGAATGACAGGATACATATCCCGTAATTACTCCTGTTTGCCTTTAAACTCAGGTTTTATTTCTATATCTGTTTCATTATTGGTCTCATTCTCTATGTTGAGTTTTATATAATTGATTTTGTAGAAGACCGGGTTTATGGAAATTATCTCCTCGGTCGGTTTTATCGGCTTATTTTTCGGGACAGTATCTACAGTAATTATCATCATTGCATAGTTCTTCGCCCATTTCAGACTATCTTAGCTGGTGTCTGCCTTCACAATAATATCTCCTTCGATTTCTCTTATTGAAGGCATGATAGTAAGTTTGAAAGCTAAGCTTTTGGCCCTGCTTACATCGTATACAGGTGGTGATAAAGTATCTCCCTGCTTAATGTTCATTTATTTGCAAATTCTTTCAGATAATTTACAAGATTCCACCGGTCTTCAGTTGAAATTCTCTTGCGGAAGGCAGGCATGCGTCCGTACCCATAGGTAATCCTCTGATAGATATCAGATTCGCCATGGCTTTGGACTTTTTCAGTATGCAAGTTTGGCGGAGGTGGAATAAACTTTTTTCCGACCAATCCGTCTCCCCGTCCTTCAGGACCATGACACATGGCGCAGTTTATTGCAAAAAGTCTCTTGCCGTTCTGAATCGATACATGTGTCTTTGAAACCGGATTATCAAGCTTTTCATCAGGACTGAATATCTCGATCCCGCGTACAGGGACAGCCCCCTCAGGTGCTGAAAGTCTCGGCCCTTCCTGGGCCTTAAATGAGGGCTGGTCATACATGTCCGTACAACTGCTTATTAGCAGAATAAGGAAAAGCAGGGATAGCAATGCCGGATATAATGACAGGCGACTACTCATTTGACCTCCTCGTCGGTCCGTATCCTTACCGCTCCCGACCTGTCAAGTATGCCGCTGATTTTATCGCGCTCCTGTTCAGTATCACAGATAACGGAGATGCCGATCATACCCGTTGTTATTTCCGGATCATAGGCCTTTTTAGAAAAACAGGGCAGGCGCATCTGGAAAAGCATTCCGGCGATAGTGCCGATTATGGCAAACAACATGGCAAACTCATATGTGATTATGCCCACAGGGAACATGGATATAATGGGTTTGTCGCCTGTGTAGAGCGGGTATAACATGGCGGTACCTGCTGCGAGAAGAAAACCTGCCGCAGCCCCGATAACACCGCCGGCAAGGGTGACCCACTGGAACCATGCAGAATGGTCACGTTTAATTACTGTCCCTTTCGGAATAGGTACGGAAGAGAGTGATGTAACAGTATCTTCCGGAATGTTTTCTCCAAGCAGATTATTCACTCCTTCCGCTGCTGTTTCTATATTCCTGAACAGGCCCAGAACTTCCATTTTATTCTCCCTCAATCCTTGCGTTTACTGTTGATCTTCCGATCTTGAGTTTCTTTTTCATTTCAAGTCCCTCTCTGACATCAGTAAGACTCACTATTGGGAAAAACTTTGCAAACATGGTGTACATGAGCGCAAATCCGGCCAGCGCCCCTGCCGTGATCGACAATTCAACCCAGGAGGGGCTGTAATTACCCCACATAAAGGGAACGTTCCTGTGTGAAAGAGGCGGTACTATAATCAGAAAGCGCTCGGTAAACATACACACATTTACAAGTATGGATATAAAGAGCATAACAGTAACCGATCTGCGGACCCTCCTGAAGCAGAGGGCCGGGATTGTTATGAATGCATTGCCGAGCACCATCAAGCCGAGCAGAAAACTGTAACGGTCAGCAGTAAAGATAAATACTTCCCATTCAATCGGTTTGTGCCCATACCATATGGTCAGCACCTCGGCAAAATACAGGTAAGACCAGACAAGAGAAATTACAAGAAGCAGTTTGCCCATATTGTCAAAATGTTCTTCCCGCAGATGGTGTTCAAGGTGAAAAGCTTTTCGTAAAATAACCATTAAAGTGATAACAGCCGCAACACCTGAGAACATTGCCCCGGACACAAAATATGGAGCAAAAATTGTACTGTGCCATCCGGGAACCAGGGTCATCGCAAAATCCCATGAAACTATGGAATGAACAGATACTGCCACAGGCACAATGAGTGCTGCCATAATTGTAGACGCCTTTCCATAGAGACTCCATTCCCTGTCAGTGCCTCTCCACCCCATGGCAAGGACTGTGTAAATTTTCTTTTTGATCCCCACGGACCTGTCTCTCACAACAGCAAGGTCCGGGAGCATCCCGAGGAAGAGGAACAGTGAGCTGCCGAGAATATATGTGTTAATTGCCGTTAAATCCCACAGGAGAGGGGAACGGAAATTTGGCCATAACCCCATGGAGTTCGGCAGGGGTATCAAATAGTACGCCTTCCATGTCCTGCCGATATGAATAAGCGGGAACATTGCTGCAACGGATATGGCAAATACAGTCATGGCCTCTGCTGCGCGAAGGATGGGACGCCTCCAGTTGGCCTTTGACAGACGCAGTATCCCTGAAACCATTGTTCCGGAATGAGACAGACCAACCCAGAATACAAAATTGATAATATAGAAACCCCACATTACAGGCCGGTTGATTCCTGCAACAACAAGTCCGGTCGACAACTGGACCCACCAGGCATAAGCAGCCCAGCCCGTAATCGCGCCAAGGACTACTGCAAGAAAGACCCACTTCCCGGTAGGCGGACGTATTGATGAGAGCATTTTCTCATTCATTTCCTGAATGTTCTTTTGCTTTAATCCTTCTTCTTCAGGCACCTTCCCGTCCTCCTCCCTTCAAATAGATCACGACCGGCTCCGTCCCAAGGTCCTCAAGGAGACGAAAGCGCCTTGAACTCCTCGACAGCCTGAAAACAAAACTCCCCTTATCAGCCATATTTCCAAAGATAATAGCTCCAGGTGGACATGTCTGGGCACAGGCAGGCTGTATCTCATCATCACGGACTAACCGTCCTTCCTCTTTTGCTTTCATCTTTCCCCTGTTTATCCTTTGTATGCAGAAGGTGCACTTCTCCATAACACCCTTGCTCCTTACAGTCACATCAGGATTAAGCTGATCGTTAAGAGGTTTCGGCCACTCAGGTTCATGGAAATTAAACACGCGCACGGACCATGGACAGTTATTTGCACAGTACCGTGTGCCTACACACCGGTTATAAACCTGACCATTTAATCCCTCGGGGGTCTGGTAGCTTGCATAAACCGGGCATACCGGCTCACAGGGTGCATTATCGCACTGCTGACAAAGGACAGGTATGAACCTTGCTCTCACATGCGGATACTCACCGTCCCAATACCTCTCTATTCTGAGCCAGTGGAGCATCCGTCCTTCCGCACTTCTCTCTTCTCCCACTACAGGCACATTGTTTTCAGCCTGGCATGCAACAACACACGCACTACAGCCTGTGCATCTGTCAAGGTCAATGACCATTCCCCATTTATAGTTGCTTTTTGATTTACTCATAGTTTAAATAGCCGGTATAACTATTCTCCTGATATTCTCTATTATCATATTTCTAAAAGCTCGCCTCTATAGCTCCCATCCGGATGACCGGCGGTTATAAGTCCACCTTTTTTTGATATACGTTTAATGCGGACTCTTGTGGCTCCCAATGCCGGAAGTCTGTTCTCTTTATCAACAACCGTTTCAAGCAGATCAAGCGGATTAACACCCCGTCCTGCTGCATACCTGCCAAAATTCCTGTGTCCCTGCCCGAGGGGCATTGCCATGACTTCAGAGCGGATTGCAGGATAAATTACCACAGGTACTCGAATTGAACCTGCCGGTGACTCCACCTCGACCAGGTCGCCATGGGTTATGCCGAGGGACCCGGCGGTCTTCGGATTTATTTCAAGCCATGTGCCCCAAACAGCGGTTGTCATGGGGTCCGGTGTCTCCTGAAGCCAGGGAAGGTGTGCGGACCTTCCGTCAAACATTATGGCTGAGGGGTATATATGAAGATGAAAGGGGAACTGCTTTTCATCTCCCGAAAATACCGCTTTACGGGGAACAGTAAAAATGAACTTGCCGGAACGGTTTATACTTTTCACCGGTTTGCTGTCTTCTTTAAAAATTCCTCCTCTTTGAAGGGTCTTTGTCCAGACCCTTTCAAAATCAGCCCCTGGTTTATGTCCTGATGCCTGCCTTATATGTTCCTTGAGGACCGCCGGATAATCTCCGTACGCGGATATCCCGGGTACCTTCCCTCCTTCAGTTTTCACAAGAGAAAGCAGTGCATCCGGAAATGCAAGTGTATTGTGGACAGGCCTTACTACCGGCTGTACTGTCCCGACAACACCGATGTCTCCGCCGATTGAAGGTATGACTTCACCCCAGCTTTCAAGGTCCGTATGGTCCGGCAGGATTAGATCAGCCTGACGGGTTGTATCACATTGAAATGACGAGAAGCTTGCTATAAAGGGGACCTTCCCAAGGGCCTTCTCAAAGCCCGAAGTTTTCGGCAGGGCATAAACGGGATCAACACCATGAAAGAGAGCAACACGAACCGATCCCCCGGACATGTCATCAATCGTATCCAGCAATTTTGAATAGCTGCTTGCAGTTTGCTTTAGATCTTTTGGAGAAAATCGGACCCCACCCTGCTTTCCGAAATTCCCTGTCAATAGATTAAGCAGATGGACCGCTTTTATTGAATCAATACCGTTTGTCTGATGAGCCACGGTATCTCCTGCAATAGCAATGGAGGGTCGAAGCCGGGCAAAATCCCTTGACGCAGAAAAAATATCGCGTTCCGTAAGACCTGTCTCCTCTGCTACTCGTTTCAGAGGGTAATCCGCCATGGCTGCCTTAAGCTCACTGACATTAAGACCATATATATTCAGCGCAGGGCCGTCATAGAGTTCCTCATCAAGAATGACCCCGGCCATACCTGCAGCCAGGATCCCTTCTTTGCCTGTTTTTACGGGAAGCCAGCTGTCTGCGGAAGCGGCAGTCATTGACATGCGCGGACCTGCATATGTAAATAGTCCTCGTACAGTAGGCCGCGCACGCCTCATCCTTCCATATGCGTCTCCATATCTGACGGGGGAAACAAACGTTTCCAGAAAATCCGCTCCGAAACTTATAATGTACTGAGCGCTTCCTATATCATAGTCGGGCAGCTCATACCTGCCGTAAACATCAACCGAAGCCTTCCGGTGACTCTCTAAACTTAAAGATTCATATGGGACATGCATACCGTTGAAGTGTTCTGTAAAAGCCTTTACAAGCTGCAAAATTGTTCCCTGCAGCTCAGGTGTAAAAAATATCATTCCTTTTCTGGCGCCGGCTGTTTTCATGCCTTTAAGTTTTTCAGCCAGCAGGGAGAGACCTTCTTCCCATGAAACAGGGCTGAACTCCCCGGAACCGCGCACTCCTGTACGTTTTAAAGGCTGCCTGATTCTATCAGGATGATAGAGCGCCTGCAGGGCCGCCTGTCCCCTTGCGCAGAGTTTTCCTTTATTTACCGGATGAAGCGGGTTGCCTTCGATCTTATTGGCTCTCCCCTCACTTACCCTGACAATAATCCCGCAGCCGGCAGGGCATTGTCTGCATATGCTGGCATAGTAATCAGCAACCCCTGGAATCGAACCGTCTTCCGGCGGTACCAGAAGGGGAATCAGTTTCTCAGGATTTATTGTGCATGAACTAAGGGCACCTCCTGCAGCTGCGGCACCCGTGAGTTGAAGGAATTCTCTTCTGTTCATTCTCTCTCCCTTTTCAAAAATGACACTGTAAGCAATCTATGCTCACATCCCTTTCTCGGTGACAATCCAGACACCATCTCATACTGATTCGTGAGACTCTTTCGATTCTGTCCATGGTAGTGACATCACCATGGCATGAATCGCAATATACTCCAGCTCTTAAATGTGTATTATGTGGAAAATATGTGAAGTCAGGAAGGTCGTGAACTTTTATCCATGGCACCGGTTCTTTACGCTCCCAATACCCGATCAGTTTTTTTATCCCGGGCTTTTTACGTGCTATAAAACGGTGACAGGACACACACAACTCCATATCAGGTACACCCGCTACTTTTGAAATATTTGCATACCTGTGGCAATAGAGACAGTTGATACTGTACTTCCCCGCGTGCTTTTTGTGGCTGAAGGCTATCGGCTGTTCCGGTGAACGCTCAACAACTGGAACCGTGAAATAAAAGATCGCTTCAAAACTATAAATAAAAAGCAGTCCGGAAGCTGCTGCAAAAAAAAGAGCACTGATTATAATTATACGCTTGTGTTTCATACGGCATATTTAAGAGATAGTAAACAAAAACTGTGAACTATCTTCTACCAATGAAAAATTTCACATATATGCTTTAGCTTCATTTACTTGACCCTGTAACTTCTGATAAGTCCAAAGTTACATAGAATCCGGCAAGACGGATATGATTTAAATCATACTAGGCATCTAAAATTGGCACTAAAATTTTACTAAAATGACGTTTCAGTCTCTTAAACGCTAAATACACGGAGGTAATCCATGAACACAAAAAGGCATTTGGCCCTTTGGATCTTCCTGCTGATGATTTCTGCTGTTTTTGTGTCAGCAAACAATGGAAACGCTGAGCAGGCCAGATATGAAAAATACCGGTCTATTCTGACTCCACTTCCTGCCATACCCCCGATACCCGCGGATAATCAGATGACACCGGAGAAGATCAGACTTGGAAAAATGCTCTTCTGGGACAGAAGAGTGTCAAAGACAGGAGCAACGAGCTGTGTGTTCTGCCATTATCCCTCGTACTACGGGGCAGAGCCAATGAGAAAGTCGGTCGGCATAAACGGAGAGATTCACCTGAGAAATTCAGGTACAGTCCTGAACGCGGCCTTTTTATCTGTGCAATTCTGGGCAGGGGAGTCGCCTACCTTAGAGCATCAGGCGCTTGCAGCTATACGATCACATGTGGCCACAAGGAGCTGGCCGAAAGAAGTTGCCGAGAGGTTGAACAGGCTTCCTGAATACAGGGAGCTCTCTAAAAGAGTTTTTGGAGAACTCCTGACAGAGGAAAACATAGGCAAGGCAACAGCAGCCTATATGAGGACTTTGGTTACCCCGAATTACCCTCTTGCCAGATGGCTCAGAGGAGATGACAATGCCATTACTGAACAGCAGAAAAAGGGGATGGCGCTCTTTGTAGAAAAGGGCTGTATAGGTTGTCACCACGGCCCTGCCTTCTCAGGCCCTCTGCATGATCCAAAGGTGAAAGTATATGCCAGGGAGCACCCTGAGTCTCATAAAATGGGGATTCATCTTCACAAGGTTATACTGCCCGGAGCTGAAGATGATCTTGGACGGGCAAAAAAGACAAAAAAAGAGGAGGATAAATACTTTTTCAAGGTACCTCAACTTCTTAATGTAGAGAGAACTCCCCCTTACACTCACGCGGGACTTATAGATAGTCTTCGCGATATGGTCAAGTTCATGTCTAAAAACATGCTCAATAAGGAATTAAGCATGCAAGAGGTTGATGACATCGTGGCTTTTCTTCATTCACTTACCGGTGAGATACCACAGGATTTTAAGGAAGTGCCGATGCTTCCAACAGGTGGAGGCGAGGGTGATTTTGGACCGGGGCTGTTACCGTCGGGCAAGAACTAGATTATTTTTTACCGTATACTCTTAACGGTTGATAATGAACGAGGTATCTTCTCGTTATTGGTTTGTGATATATGAATAATTGTATTCTCAAATCATTTAGTTATAGGTGTTGTTGAGGTTTTCTCTCAGCATCTAATTTTATTGAGTTGCATCTGTAATCCTGCATTCTGATGAAAGATTTAATAGAAAACGACTTTAAGCCCGGGTCAGTTTAATTAATGTAATCTCTGATTTAGCACCCAGCCGAAGCGGCGGTCCCCAATATCCGGTACCACGGCTTACATATATCCAGGTGCTCTTGTATTTATGAAGATCCGCAATATAAGGCTGCCCCAATACTGTGACGAAAAAGTTCCAGGGGAAGAATTGACCGCCATGGGTGTGACCTGAAATCTGGAGGTCAAAGCCGGATCGGGCGGCAGCATATATGCTGCGCGGCTGATGGGCCATAAGAATTTTTAAATGGCATGGTGGAGCCCCGGACAGGGCTGTTTCCGGGTTTGAAGCATGGCTCCTGTTGAATTGTTCAGCGCTGTAATCAGTTATCCCGGCCAACAGGATACGACCTGTGCCATGCTTCAGAACTCGATGCTCGTTAATCAGTACGGTAAGTCCCAGCCGGTCTACCTCTTGCACCCAGGCATCCACTCCCGAATAATATTCATGGTTACCTGTAACAAAGTAGCAGCCATAACGTGCAGAAAGGTCTGCAAGAGGTGAAACATCATTTTTAAGATGAGATACGGAGCCGTCTGCAAGGTCCCCTGTGAAAGCAATAATATCCGGAGTAAGACTGTTTGTCTGTTCGACAATGGTTTGCACATAGTCATGCTTAACAGTAGGCCCGACATGAATATCAGTTATCTGGACAATCCTGAAACCTTCAAGATCATCCGGCAAACTACGGATAGGCACTGAAATTTCCACAACATCCGGGCGACCGCGGGCCTCAAAAAAACCGTATCCTGTCATTGAACCCGAGACACCAATGATTCCGATATTCAAGGAAGATGCAAGGAAACTGCGACGATCAGGATTAAACTGTTCAGCAGTGTTAGAGTTGGAACCAAAGAAATTACTTGTCAGTACAACAGTTTTTTTCAGAGCAAATGTAAAAAGCCATATGGTATCCCGAACAATTAAAAAAGTAAAAACCAGGGAGAAGAATCCCAGACTCAGGTATCCAACCCATGCCAAAAGATCTATTAAATAATTTTCAATATTATACAGCCGAAAGAAAATGGGAAGCAAAGTCAAAAAAATAAATGATAACAAGATCAACCATAAAATCATATTCCTGGGAAAACTGTTCTTTAAAGGGCCAATAAGCCGCCGGCCGATATATATATATGTCAGAGTTAAAATACAAAATGAGACAAGAAAAAAAATCATTCTTTTACCTTGTTTAAATTTTGGTCCAATAACTGTTTATAACTTTAATTTTATAATAATTGAAAAATAGAGTTAAATGGAATGATAAGACTTTTTTAAAACGTAAGGATAGAGTGGTGAGCTTAAGGACAGCATTGAAGCTTTGTTCTACGATACTTTAACTTAATCCCCACTTTGGAAAAGGGGGGCGAGGGGGGATTTTTAAAAATAATAGTTTTTTTACCTAACGATGCTCCGCTGTCTCTGCGGCGGGAATTCTTCATTATAAGTGACTGATTTATAGCATTAATTAATTTTTCTTATTCTCTCTTAAGTCTTTCTGTTTTTGCTTGACTCCTGCCAGGTATCGCAGTACGATGAAGGTAGAAGAACAGTTCAGGCCGTTAATAATATGCGGCCGGGCAGCAGGTCAATTGACCTGGGAAAGGAGGGTCTGATAATGGCTGCTAAATATGACGATAAAAGTGCATACTGTGACTGCCTCTTTTCGGAGCTCTCCAGTATCAAGGATAATCTGGGCAGCTTCGTGGACCAGATTGAGATGATGGACGAAAAAGGCGGGGGTATGTTTTGCTCTCACGTTAAACACCTGAATGAGCTGATCAATAACATTGACTGGAAGATGGAAATCTTCTCAAAAGAATGTCCCGTTGACTGGAACACATTAGGCAAAGACAGTGAGGCGAGTGTATCCGTTCCTACGTCAGGATCACTAAAAGAGAAGGACTTTCCTTCCGGCGGATATGCCGGCGGGTAAATTTCAGTAACCGCAAAGTGAAAGGATCTCCTGCAGTGCAGAACATATGCTGCAGGAGATTTTTTTGGCAAAGAGCAGAATTGTTTCCGGCTTGTTGCTCCCCTGTAAATCAAACAGATTGTGCTTTGCCAAAAATCTGAACTTTTCAATCTGCTGGACCGAAAATCCGTACAGCCTCATTTTTATTGAAATAATGAGAGATCTGATATAATATAAATCTCTACTTGACCTATATATTCCCGTACGCTATTACAAAAAATAAAGTTTAACCTGAATAAGCACCTGTCGAGTTTGTCTATGGATAAATTACAACAGAGCGTTAAAAACTTTACAGCACTTGAGAAGATCATAACTGACGGTACCCATCAGCTTTTTCATAAAGTTGTTGCCTCTATGCATGAACTCTGCTTTTCTATACTGGAAGCTGAAAAGAAAGGCAAGACGCGGGAGTATATAGAGAAAATCATAAAACCTGCCAGAGATATCCATGGCCGCTCAGTCTTTGTGAAACGCCTGCAGGAATGGCCGAGAAAATATCCCGGGGATTTCGAGACGATTGAATACCTGTGCGATCATGAAAATAAGTCAACATACGGGACAATAGAATTCTATATTGAAGAATATGCACTGAATTCTGCTATCGCGCAGCAGCACAGGAACAAACTGCAGCATCAGTCCAGGATTATCCTTGATACATTGCTGAACGGCAGGGAAAACCCCCGCATACTGTCGGTCGCGTGCGGAGGCTGCAGGGACATCCTTGATATTGCAAGGTATATAAAGCACATTCAGTTTGAACTGGTCATCAACGACATCGATAATGACGCGCTTGAGTTATCAGAGAAAAGGCTTGAGCATCTGAAGGATCTGCATGTTGTCCCGGGAAATATAATACAGGCCCTGAGGAGGGTGGAGAAACACGGGCCTTTTGATCTGATTGTCACCGGGGGACTGTTCGATCACATGTCTGATAAACATGTCTCCTTTTTCCTGAAGCACGCCCTGAACGGACTACTTAAAAGTGATGGTACACTGTTTTTTGCCAATGCCGTAGAAGGGAATCCATTCAGAGTATGGATGGAATATCTTGCAGACTGGAGACTGAATTACAGGTCAGAGGAGAGTATTGCCGCCCTTCTTGCAGCTGCCGGTGTTTCTGACAAGGCAGTTGATATAAATAAAGGGGAAACCGGGTTGACCTTTCTTGTTAAGGTTAAAAAATAAATCTCAAAGCGTTTTAGGTCGTGTATGCCTGGTAATTCAGGAGGGGGAGCTTAAATAAGTATTGAGCGACTCCCTGCAATTAATTTTATCTATACATATCTTTGCATTCTCTATAATCAGAAAACCGTACCATTTTTTGTGACCGCGCTTTCAAATACTTATTTAAGCTCCCCCTCCTGAATTTTAGTTGAAATGATAGTGTTTGTTTTTCGCAGCCTGTTGATAACGACCTCTCTGTGGCTGGAAAGGAAAACTAATTGACTTGCCAGACGATTGGAAATATACTCACTGTTAAAGGAATATGAAATTATCAGACATTCATGGTATTAATTGAATATTTAAAACTGACTTCACCCAGGATAGCCCTGTTAGTAATGCTGGCGGGTTTTGCAGGAATATGGGCAGGCTCCGGGGGAAGGGCTGAACCTGCAGTAGTTTTCTGGACACTTCTGGGCATCGGCCTCGCATCTTCAGGGGCATCGGTTTTCAATAATTATTATGACAGGGACATTGACCGTCTGATGCAGAGGACATCTGGAAGGCCGTTGCCTGCAGGCAGGCTGAAGCCGTCTGGTGTTCTGATATTCGGAATATTGCTTTCTGCCGCAGCCTTTATCATATTGATTATTGGCGTTAACCTGTTGACCGCCTTTCTTTCGCTGCTGGCTGTATTTATCTATTCCTTCCTCTATACGGTGATTCTGAAAAGGCGTACCCCGCTTGCTACTGAAGTCGGGGGCATATCCGGCGCCCTCTCTCCTGTTATTGGATGGGCGGCAGCTGCGGGGAGTGTCAGCTATGAGACACTGCTCCTCTTTGCAATGATGTTCTACTGGCAGCCTGCGCACTTCTGGTCTCTGGCATTAGAGCATGAAGGTGAATATAAAAGTGCAGGTATCCCAACTCTTGCTGTTGTAAGGTCAGCGATGAATACAAAATGCAGATCGTTCATCTACATTCTGGCGCTCGTAATAGCAGGATTTATGCCGTATCTGTCCGGTATGACTGGCAGGCTCCACCTTATCATATCAATAGTTCTTGGGGGAGCATATATTTCTCTTGGCCTGATATGGCTGTTTTCAGTAAAAAATTATAATAAAAAGATTTTCATTTTCTCACTCATTTATATCTCCCTGATATTTGTCTCTATCGTCCTTGATATTCAGTAAATGAGCAACACAAAAAAATCGTTCAATCATAAAAACATGCAGAAAGGCTCCCCTCTTCCGCCTTTACCCTGCACCAGCTATTTTAACTCTTTAAGATACTCAATAATTATTTCAATATCTTTTCCGCTTAACTCATCTAAGTATGAAGGCATGAGAGGTTCAAATCCCTTTACTATATCGGATTCCGGCTCTAAAATTGATTTCCTTATATAAGGCTCATCTGCGACAATACTTCTTTCCTCCCCCTCTGTTACAACAGTTCTCATGGTGCCGAAAAGGCCTTTGAAAGTGGGAGCCATGTGCATTGTCCCGTCTTCGGTATGGCAGTCAAGACATCCATTTTCATCCAGCAGTTCACGCGCTGAAATTCCGGGGACCGCTTCCCCTTCCTCCTCTTCATACCACCTCTTGAACTCATTTTCCTTCATAACTACAACCTTAGTGATCATATCCGCATGCTTCAGCCCGCAATATTCAGCACAGAACAGATCATATTCCCCAACCTTGGTAGGCTCAAACCATACAAAAGTTTCCATCCCCGGCACCACGTCTTCTTTTACTCTGAAGGCCGGAATAAATAAACTGTGGATCACATCCTGTGAGGAAAGTAGAAGTTTTACAGGTTTCCCGACAGGGACATACAACACACTATTTTTCTTCCCGTTTTCATAAAGGAAAAGCCAGGACCACATGCGGGCCTTTACATGTATCTCCATCGCTCCCTCAGGGACATCACGCATTACCTTGTATCCTGTCCAGCCGTAATAGAACATGAACAGGACCAGGACAGTGGGTATGGCTATCCAGAGGGCCTCGAGCATATTATTGCCCTCAATGTTTTCCGGCTTTGTATTTTTTGAACTGTGATATTTGAAGACAAAGAAGATCATAACAGCTGTTATGGAAACCAGAAGTAGTATCGATATGCCTATTATGAATATAAATGCATTGTCTACATGCTCTGCTATGTTCGATGCTCCTGAAATCATAATATGGCCTTACCTGAAAGGGACGTCAAAAAAAGTTAACCCGATAAATATTGCAAGAGTAACGACCGAAAAAAATACCATTATTTTAAAAAGACGCTGTTCATATAAAAGATGCATAAAAAAGGTTATCACCAGAAGGGCCTTGAAAGACGCGATAAGCATTGCGGCCAGAAAGTTTATACTCCCCAGATCAATTCGCGCAACCGCAACGGTAAGTACCGTGAAAATCATTAGCCCCAGCCATACGAGCAGATAATTTTTATAACCCGTAATATGAATGTCCTCTTTTTTTTGCTTCACAAAACTCTCCTTTATGTGATCAGGTAAAACAGGGGGAAGAGAAAGATCCAGATGAGGTCAACAAAATGCCAGTACAGCCCTGAATTTTCGAGCTTCACAAAATCCGTACTGTCGATCCTTCCCCTGTAAACCAGAAAAAACATTATTGACAATAAAACCATCCCGACAAGGACATGCAGTCCGTGCAGTCCTGTCATGACATAATAGAGACCGTAAAAAAGGACCGTACCATGATCATTTGAAAGCAGCTCAGGAGAGCCTGGATATATACCGTGATGAATCTTTGCCCCCCATTCAAAATATTTATTTACCATGAAGGCGGCCGCGAAAAGAATCGTTGCGAGCAGCATGGCCAGGCATAGTTTTCTGTTTCCCCTTTGTATCGCAGAGATCGAAACGGCCATTGTAAGGCTGCTTGTGATAAGGATAACAGTGTTGACTGTTCCGGCTATCGTGCTCAGTTCCCCGGACCCTGCCTGAAAGCCGCCGTGATATGAATAGCGGTAGACCGCGTATATGAGGAAGAGGCCGCCGAAAAGAAGAAGTTCCGTAAAAAGGAAGAGCCACATTCCCATCTTTGCGCCGATATAGTCCTTATGACTTTCAATAGTGGAAGTATTATTCATTCTGCTTTTTCAATATTTAAATTCATATGGTTTGGTCTCCACCACTGGTATCTCATCAAAATTATCATGTGGCGGCGGCGAAGGTACATGCCATTCCAGAGAGGCTCCACCCCATGGATTGCTTCCAGCCTCTTCACCTTTTTGGGTTGCCCTGTATAAATTTACAACCATTAATACAACTCCAGAAACGAGTATCCATGAACCGATTGTAGCAATCATATTACCTGTCTGGAACTGGGGAAGGTAGTCGTAATACCTCCTCGGCATACCGTTCATACCGAGCATAAACAACGGGAAAAAAGTCGTGTTAAATCCGACAAAGATAAATGCCCATGCTGTTTTTGCTATTTTTTCACTATAGATTTTTCCGAACATCTTCGGAAACCAGAAGTGGAGCGCCCCGACAAACCCGAAGGCAGTGCCGCCGAACATCGTATAGTGGAAATGGGCCACCACAAACTGTGTGTCATGTATATGAATGTCAGTTGCAAGTGCGGAATTCACCAGTCCGGTCAACCCTCCTATAGCAAAAAGGAAAATGAACGAAAGAACATACAGCAGAGGAGTGCCAACTGTTATTGATCCTTTATACAGTGTAGATATCCAGTTGAAAACCTTGATTGCGCTTGGTATGGCAACCAGGAATGTCAGCAAAGAGAAGATCACCTTTGCGGTGTCGCTCATTCCGCTCGTGTACATATGATGGCCCCAGACCAGTGAACCCAGCAGGGCTATCGCAAGGCTTGAAAAGGCGATCATCTTATATCCGAAAATAGTCCTTCTCGCAAATACCGGGATGATATCTGATACAACGCCCATGGCAGGGAGTACCATGACATACACGGCGGGGTGTGAGTAAATCCAGAACAGATGCTGGAACAATATCGGATCTCCTCCCTTGTCAGGGTCAAAAACACCAATGCCGAAGTACCGTTCGACCATGATAAGCAGGAGTGTAATCCCTATTATCGGTGTAGCAAGGACCTGTATCCAGGCCGTAGAATAAATGGACCAGCTGAACAGGGGAAGCCGGAACCAGTTCATGCCGGGTGCCCTGAGCCTGTGTATTGTGGTTATGAAATTCAATCCAGTCAGGATGGAAGAAAAGCCAATGAGGAAGACCCCGAATACTGCAAGCGTGACATTTGTTCCCGTCTTTATGCTGTATGGTGCGTAAAAGGTCCAGCCCGTATCAATAGGCCCTCCCCCCGTAAAGAGTGACATGACAGCTATGATTCCGCCGGCAACAAACAGCCACCATGAAAACAGGTTGATTCTCGGAAATGCCACCTCCCTTGCTCCTATCTGGAGGGGCATGCAGAAGTTGCCGAACACAGCCGGGAGTCCCGGGATGACAAAGAGAAAGATCATTATTACCCCATGAAGGGTGAAGACGGCATTGTATGTCCCCGCTGCCATGATCGTTTCTCCCGGAGCGATCAGTTCAAGCCTCAGCAGAGATCCGAGCGAGATGCCGACCGTAGTGAAGGTCAGCATGGTGAAGAGATACAGAAGCCCTATCCGTTTATGGTCTGTAGATAGAATCCAGGAGAGGATTCCTCTGTGTTTCCCTTTTGCTTCATAAAAACCTGATTTCATATTCCTTACCCTGTTTTTCTCTTTTCTGCCCTGCCTGTTATCATAAGGTATGTTACAAAAATGGCGGCAAGGGAGAGAATAACTGTTGCGGAAATTCTCAATATATTTACTACGTATCTGCGTCCTTTTGGATCATAGCTGAAGCAGAACTTCAGGACCTTGCCTATTGTGGCGCCTACTCTCCCCTCTGATGCCTCAATAAGCGCCATCCTTAATTCAAACGGCAGAAACGTGTTTCCGTACAGGTATCTGACAATTTTGCCTTCAGGTGAAATTATGATGAGTGCTGCGGGGTGCAGGAAATGCTCTCCCTGCCGTTTAAAGTTGAATCCCACAGCCTGCGTGAACCGTGTGATGTTCTGGATATCACCTGTCAGGAATTTCCATGACTCTTCAGGAAATGGGTTTTTGAGAGACGCCATATAGTTCCGCTTTTTCTCCATTGCGGTTTCCGGTGTGTCATCTTCATTAAAACTTATTGAAAGGGCTTTATAATCCCTGCCGGGCTGCGACTGCATTTTGTCCAGAACGTCCGCCAGGCTTCCCAGTAGAATGGTGCAGATGTTTGTGCAGCGGTAATATACCGGTAGAACTATGGTCGGTCTGTCAATGAGGTCCCTTAACGCATGGGCATTTCCCTTTTCGTCGCTGAACATAATATCAAGCGGAACATGCTGCCCCAGTTTTTCATCTATGCCGACAGCCGCCCGGTCCGGAGGCTGGGCAGCGATGGCTCTCTGCCCGGCAGAAAAAACAGTTGCAAGCACCAGGAAAATAAAAACTGTCTTTATTTTAAATTTCATATTGGTTTGCTCTTAAAGAGTATACTAAATTTTTATTTCGTATCATAGTGTTTTGTAGATAACCGGATCTATCCATGGTCATTTCAAGTACAGTTTCCATATCGTCCCTGAAACTCAAAAATTCCGTATTGAGTGTTTTCCATTGGAACAGCAGAATATGGCTTTATGCAATTAGTGATTAGATGTCCCCCTGTATTTTATATCATATATTGATGATCATTTTTTAGGATGAAACCTCCGGAGTTGTTAGATATGCCAGGGGATAAAAAGTATATTACAAGGCTAGTTGCAGGCATATTGACTTCCAATCCCGATGTGATAGAATTTGCTTAGATACAAATGCTGAATAATATGATATTAATCATATTTATGGAGGAAGAAAAGTTCTAAGATTTTTATAAAATAAGTGAATTACGAAGCAATGTCTCATATGTTAAGAAGGGACTTTTTACAGACAGGGCCGATATGGTCCATATATAACAGCAGACTGTTTTTATAAAAAAAGGAGGACCTTATGGGATACACAAATGTTGCATTAAAGGACAGGATCTACGAAATGTATCCGGAAATCGGGCAGCACGGTATATCCATGAGCCTGGACTTTAATGATAATTTAAATACCTTTGACGTGAAACTGAAAAAGAATTCAGAAGAACTCATAACACACCTTGAAAAAAAGGATGCCGATGAATGCATGGATGGGACTAAATGTATTCATCTCGGAGTTCAGGTCGATCAATTTATCAGAAATTTCGAAGGGAGAAAATAAAGTTTTTTTAGGAGGTGCAAAATGGCGGTCATTGAATATGGTTCGTTAAAAATTAAACTGGATGATGACGGGTACCTCGAGAACTTTGAGGACTGGAGTGAAAAGACAGCCTGCGGTATTGCCGATCAGGAAGGAGTCGAGGAACTTACGAAGGAGCGTATGGAAGTAATCAGGTTTATGAGGGACTACTATAAGCGGTTCAGTTCTTTTCCGATTCTGGGTTCGGTTTGCAGAAATGTGCATCAGCCAAAGGACTGTGTTAATGAGGACTTTGTAGACCCCTTGAAGGCCTGGAAGATTGCGGGACTGCCTAAGCCTTCTGAGGAGGTGATCTCTTACCTGAAACGTTAGACTGAAGTATTATTGACGGATACTTCCGATGAAAGGAGGTGAAAGCGGATGAAGAAGCCTTTAAATAAAAAGGCACTGTTGAAGGAAGCAGCTTTCTGGGGCAGCATAAAGAAAAGAGTAAAAGAAAACTCCGGTAAAGTCTGCCTCAAATGAAAGGGTTGAAAGAGTTAAACGTTGCCGGTTCGGCAACCAGAATTCCCGGATATGGCAGAAACATAGTATTATTTTTTTATCGTTTTTGCCATATCCGTCTATGCAATCTTAATAATTAATAATAAGGTGGCAGGGGCTTAAACGCAGTTTTTTATAGTAATGAAATCCAGGAAGATCATCAATGTCAATTAACCGGAAAATGGACTATTTAATTCAGTGGCACCTCACTGAAAAGTGCAATCTTACATGTTCACACTGCTACCAGGCAGGTGAGGAAAACGGAGAACTTACATCCTCGGAAGCCGGTGAGACTGTCAGGGAGATATCGGAAACACTCAGCATCTGGAAAAAGAATTATGAGATCGATTTTTCGCCGAGCGTAAACCTGACAGGAGGGGAGCCACTTTTAAGGGGAGACCTGTTTGAAATATTATATGAATTTAAAAATATCGGGTTCGACATGTACCTGCTCACAAACGGCATTCTCGTTGATAATGAAAAGGCTAAAAGATTATACGAAGCCGGAGTAAAGGGTGTACAGGTCAGCATTGAAGGCCCGGAGGCAGTCCATGAATCGATAAGGGGCAGGAAGAGCTTTTCTGCCTCTATGCGGGGGGTGAAGCACTTGCTGAATGCCGGACTGGAGGTGACCCTGAATGTTACGGTATCCCGTTTGAACGCGGAGTACCTTATCGACATGGTCGGGCTGGCATCTGACACTGGAGTTCATAAGCTCGGTTTTTCGAGGCTTGTTCCGTGGGGCAGGGGCAAGATTTTATTCGATGAGATGCTGAAAACCGCTGCCTTAAAAGAGCTTTATGGGAAGGTGTTTTCAGTTGACCGCAAAAACGGACTTAAAATAGTAACAGGCGACCCGGTTGCATCGCAGTTCAGAAATGATACTCAGGATATTGATCTTGGAGACACTGCCCTCGGGGGATGTGCTGCAGGTGTCTCCGGTATGACAATTCTGCCCGACGGCACGGTCGTCCCCTGCAGGCGTATGCCGGTCTCCTTAGGAAACGTGAGGAAAGATTCTTTGCGCGAGATTTGGGTCATGTCTGATGTCCTGAATGACCTTCGGGACAGGAGTAAATACAAGGGCAAATGCGGCTCGTGCAAAAAGTGGGCAAACTGCCGGGGATGCAGGGCAATAGCTTATTCATACTCAATGGCAAGGGGGAAGGGAGACCATCTTGCTCCTGATCCCCAGTGTTTTATATAGCGGACTTTAAAGGAGGGAAGACATGGCAAAATGGAACATTGATCCTGATCATTCAGTAGGTTCATTTTCGATCCGTCATATGACGGTTGCTTTTGTGCACGGGCAGATGAATAGAGTCTCCGGCACCATTAACCTTGATCCTGAAGATATTACGAGTCTGGACCTGGAATTTAAAGTTGATCCGGACAGTATTATTACGGGTATCGGGAAAAGGGATGATCACCTGAAAAGTGAGGAGTTCTTTGACATTGAAAAGCAGCCTGATATTACTTTTAAGGGAACAGCGTTGGAACGGACCGGTTTCAATACCTGCAAAGTCAGAGGTGATTTAACTGTACATGGAATTAAGAAGACCATTACTCTGGAAGCAGATGTTTTAGGCCCTGTCAAAAGCCCATTTGGTGAGACAACCCTGGGTATTACGGGAAGGACCGTTCTTAACCGTGAGGACTTCGGCATGAAGTGGAACGAACCGATGGAGAAGGGCGGTTTTATGGTCGGGAAGGATGTGGAGGTTTCTGTGAATCTTGAAGCTGACCTTGTTGAATAGTAATTAACGGAAATTGTTTATGAAAAAGAGTGAACTGAAATCTTTTGACGGGAAGGACGGTCGCCCCGCTTATGTCGTGTACAACGGCAAGATCTATGATGTGTCAAAAAGCGATCTATGGAAGGATGGGGTCCATATGGGACGCCATAAGGCGGGTGAAGACCTTTCCGAATTTATCTCCATGGCGCCGCATGATAAAGAGGTTTTTGACAGGGTCGAGCCGGTTGGGACTATTGAGGCAGAGCAGGTGGATGCATCCATTGAGAGGTTGGCGGTTCTCCGCAACCTGTACCAGAAGTTCCATCCGCATCCGATACTTATTCACTTCCCCATAGGATTATTCGTATTCGGTGCGTTCATGCAGTTGCTTTTTCTTCTTTCAGAGAACAGGTCCTTTGAGTTTACGGCTTTTTATGCGATAACTTTTGGAGCTCTAGGTGTCTTTCCTGCTGTGGCAGCAGGAATCTTCAGCTGGTGGATAAATTATGATATGACCTTTACAACCATATTCAAGAACAAACTGGCCGGCTCTATCATACTGATCATTTCGGTTCTTTTTCTTGTGCCGTTGAGGTTTATTGTCCCGGATATTGCGCTCAGGTCGGATACAATGTCATATATCTATAATGCTCTGATTTTTGTAAATGTCCCGGTGACGCTTTTTATTGCATACAACGGGGGGAAGATTACATGGCCCTCTTAGTTGCATTTATGATAGATTTATTGCTGTGAATCTGCAAGGAGTCGGAAATGAGTGGAGACGTAAAAAACAGGATTAAGGGCGTTGAAGAGATGATCCAGGTGGTGCTGCTTGCGATACCGAGGGAAATTTCAGCCCGACATTTTTATTTGAGCGCAGCAAAGAAAGCAACATCAGAAGAATCGCGAGAACTCTTTGAGTTCCTTGCCCAGCAGGAAATGGGGCATGAAGCTGAGCTGAGAAGGATTCTTGAGAATCTGAAAAACGACCTCGATGACCTGAAGAAGACTTAGCCCGCAGCTTGCATAATAGATATATTCTGATAGAATTGAAATGAGAAACTAAACCTGCAGTTTAAAAAACAAGATTTCAGATGGAGGAGAAGATGAACGCAATTGAGATAGCAATAAAGATGGAGAAGGACGCAATAAGTTTCTATGGTGAAGCAGCTGAAAAAACCAGCAGCCCGGTTGGTAAAAAAATGTTTATGACCATAACGGAAGACGAAAAGAGGCACCTGGAAATGCTTTCACAGATATTCAAGGGAGTCGACATTACAATTAACGATGTAAGCCCGATGAAAAATATAAAAACAGTATTTGAGTCAATGAAGGATGAGATGATGCAGAAGATTGAAGCCACTACTGATGAACTAGAGGCCTTTAAGGTAGCTATGCAGATGGAAAAAGAGGGCAAGGAGTTTTATGAAAAGGCGGTATCAGAGGTGACTTCAGAGAAAGAGAAAAAACTTTTTGAGAGGCTTGCACTGGAAGAACAGCAGCATTATGATATTTTTGCAAATACGCATAGCTTTCTGAGCGACACCGGTAACTGGTTTATGTGGGAAGAACACAGCATTGTTGAAGGATAGATCCGGATTTCGAATAAACCTGTAAGAAAAGGAGATGGAAATGGGAGTAAGAAAAACAGGAGAAAACTATAAGTGCAATGTATGCGGAAATGAAGTAACGGTCACAAAGGTCGGCGGCGGTGAACTGGTATGCTGCGGACAGCCGATGGAACTGCTTGGGGAATAGGAAAGCCCTGTCAAAGGAACATAAAAAGCGTTCAGGACAGCGCCTGAAATTATTAAGCAGTTGGAATTAGTGAAGTCAGTATTAATTGTGTTTCTTGTAAGGTGACACAGAAAATCCGTTCTTTTTCCAAATTGCCATCCCGCCCTTTAGTGAGGACACCTTTGTGTAGCCCTGTTTGTAGAGGAGAAGTGCCGCACGGGCACTTTTTTGCTCATTAGGTCATGTTCAGTAGAAAACGATTGTTTTATCCCTGGGCAGTTCATCAAGGCGCGACCTGACCTCGTTGAGCGGTACTGATATAGCTCCTGCAATGTGCTGGGCATTAAATGCGCTGACCGGACGGACATCTACAATAAGGACAGCTTCCTTCCTGTCAATCATGCCCTTAAGGTCCTTAGGTGAAATGCGCGTTATGTCGCTTTCTTTTGCCGGCACAGAAAGGCCTGCAGCATGGGTTACGGATACCGCGGGCCCGGATAGAAACAATATCCCTGCGATCAGAACAACTGCTCTGTAAATGGTCCCTCTATGATTTAAGTTTGTATTATACATAAAGTAATGGAACTCCCTGGTGCTTTACACTAACCATTTAATTCGCATATCGTCAAGGCTCATTTTGATGCATAGTATGATATTCATCATATTAATTTAACCGGTAATATAATAATCTTATTCACAAATCTATATGAGAAGTATTATCTGAAAAGGAGGTATTTATGACATTACCTGAAAACAGAAAGAAATTTGAGGAATTGATCCAAAACTGGATCATGCTGGAGGAAAATACAATAACAGCGGCAGCTGATTTAATGGGGCAAAGTGAAAATCCCATGCTTAAGACTATGATCGATCTGGTAAAACTCGACTCTGAAAAGCATAAAAAAATTCTCGAAACGATCAGGCTCAGCCTTAATTCAGCATTTATATTCACTACTGACGATCTAAAGATTGTGGACACATTTATAGAGAAACATGCTGCAATGGAAAAGAATGCAGTGAGTACAGCTGAACAGGCCCTTGAAATGGGCAGCCTGCCTCTCCCGAAACTGCTCCTGTCACATCTGCTTGAAGATGAGAAGAGCCACGACAATTATATGAATGAGCTTACAAAAATAAAGGCCTTTATGGCAAAAGACACATAGAAAAGAGAGGATGCATGCTGATTGAAGGGCAGGCAGTTGAGCCTGCCCTTTTGTTTTGGGTAATTCGGCGGAAACTCCTTTTACTTTGCTTTAATTCTATAAATGTCCCCTGTGCCGTAATCAGCCAGAAAAATATCACCCTTCTCATTTTCACCAAATGTGGAAACAGAAACCCCGCTATTAAGCAGCAGCCTGTTCAGCCATGCTGTTCCAGACTTTTTAAGGCCCCAGATACGGCCTGAACAATAATCGGAATACAGATAAACTCCCTTCAGAGACGGGACACTTTTACCTCTGTAGACCATGCCCCCTGTTATTGAGCAGCCCTGCGAATGGTCATACTCTGCAACCGGTAATACAATTCCTGTTTTACTGCACTTTGATGAACCGTAACAATGCGTACCTTCAAGTATATTCCATCCATAATTTTCTCCTCCCGTACTCTTAGAAGGTTGAAAACTGACCTCTTCATACTTATCCTGTCCGACATCCGCAATATAAAGATCACCTGAAATACGGTCAAATGAAAACCGCCATGGATTACGCAGTCCAAGGGCCCAGATCTCTGGCCGGTATTTTTTGTTTTTTACAAAAGGGTTGTCAGCCGGTACCGCATAAGGTGAAACTCCGGATTCCACATCTATTCTTAAAATCTTGCCGAGCAGCGATCCCGGGTCCTGCCCTTTGTTGAGCGGGTCGCCGGCAAGACCACCGTCACCTGTCCCGATATACAGATATCCGTCCGGACCGAAGGCTATCTGTCCCCCGTTGTGATTGGAGAAAGGCTGCCTGATTGTCAGCAGAATCTCTTCGCTATCCGGATCTGCAGTATCCGGGTTTGATGTTAACCTGTAGCGTGCTATTAAGGTATTACCTTTTTTGTTTGTATAGTTCACGTAAAAATATTTTTTGGATGAATAGGCATGAGGGAATGCCGCACTGAGAAGACCCCTTTCACCGCAGCATCCTACCCGGTGACGAATATCAAGAAAAGGTCTTTCGGATATGTTGTTGTTTTTGACAAGTAGAATTTTTCCTTTTTGCTCTGTTACAAAAAGTCTTCCGCTGTTATCACCGGCATGTGTAATATGTGTAGGTTCCTTTGATCCTCTGACTACCGGGACCAATGAAATTTCTGTCCACTCTTTATGCGGATGTTTGCTGCCGCTGAATTTTTCTTCGGCATAACAGGTTATCGAAATCAGTAAAACAGAAATCAGGACGAGGCTGAGTTTATTCATTGTTAACATATGTATAAGGCGGCAAATAACTCTGTTATTTCCGGTCATATTGATAACTATTTTTTAAACTTAATGAACGGCAAATTGTATGATTTATATCATGTCTGATATCTCAAATATGCATTATGATTAATTCTTAATAAATCAAAGAGATTGCCGTCATATATGTGGTCTTGACATTAGATTTGCAAATGTTATGATTTTAATAAATACATGGTGGCAGTTGCTGCCCATAAAAGGTTTGAGATGAGGTCGATATGGTCTATGTTAATGATTATGAAGCAGTACTATTAAATCTTGGTGGCCAGTATTTTATTAAGGACATTAAGTTTGTTCCTGATATTATGAAGTGGGCGGAAGAAAATGGTCAGGAACTGGCAGAGCCGCATAATCCAATGAAGCTGACAACCGGTCCGGAAAATACTCTTTCTATGGTGGTGCAGAAAGAAGTAAAAGACGAGATGATAAACGATGTTATCAAAGACCTTGGTATCAGGTGGTCACTGCGGGACAACGTGACTGATATGGACACGAAACTCAACAGTGTTAAGAAGAGGCTGGTATTCTGTTATCTTAAGGAACGTGCAAGGACCATGAAAGATGTCGGGGGTGATGAACAGGTGGAAGACCAGTGGGTAATAGACGAAATGGAACCCCTCGGCTTTTTTAAGGAGTAGTACTTTTAAAAAAGGGCAGCAGCAGAATCCTGTATTCCCCGGGCTTGAGAAGAGATGGGTACTTATAATAACTGAAATTATTACGGAGGGAGTTGAGCATTTAGCATGCCGCACTTTGGTTTAATGGATGAAGCTGCGCTTGGACCTGTGGAAGGACCTCTCATGCGTGCGAAGCTCCACATTCGCGGCGGTAAAAGAAGGCTTCGTCAGGGCAAAATATCATATGGTATCATAACTCTTTATGATGCGCTGGGCTCGGCAATGCAGTGGTATGTTGCATCCCCTGAACGTATAAAGAATCTCGGGATTGATGAGGATGATAATATGAATGATGATAAGACCACTTTTAATATACTGTTGCGTTCAGGAGTGGTTGACGGCAGCTTTGACTATGAGGCATTCGACAGACTGGTTGAGAATGCTTTGTATGATTCAATGTCCGGTTTTGATTATAAGGAGATGCTTGAAAGTTATGAGGCTGTTATGACTCAGCTCGGGGTTATGCCCTTTGATGAAAATAAATTGCCGCCTGAAGATCCTTCGACGTTTTAACGGATCAAAATAATTTTATTGGTTCCGGAGCAGACAGCGGGACAGAAAAATAATGGAGGTCACATGAAGATTGAACTTGAAGGGACACTGATAAAAATGATTCCTGAAAATGACAGGGAAAAAACTGAACTTAATCAGCTCTGGTCGATCATCATAGGGTGTGTGAGCGACGGCAGGAAACTGGTTCCTGTAGGTGAGTATATACCGGGCAGCAAAGAGGTTGCTGTTTTTAACATAGAGTAATTATCAATTACAAATTACGATTGACGATTGACGAATAACTTCTAGACATGGACTATACAATAAAAATTGGCGGTGAAGCGGGACAGGGCATACAGACAATAGGCGGCACGCTCGCCAGGCTTTTTGCAAGAACAGGCCTTCATGTCTTTACCCATCAGGACTATGAATCCCGAATAAGGGGAGGACACAACTTCTATCAGGTCAGGCTGTCTGATAAACCTGTTATGTCTTCAAGGAACAGGGTTGACATCCTGGTTGCAATGGACAAAGAGACGGTCCCTCTTCACCGGAATGAACTTTCAGAGATCGGGCAGATTGTGTATGATTCTTCTTTTCTGAAGCAGAATTATGATGAAGCCCACTTTCTTGATGTACCTTTTCTGGAGCTTGCTCTAAAGCATGGGAGCAGGATAATGGCGAACACCGTTGCTACCGGCTCTGTCCTTGGCATGCTGGGAATGAAGCTGGATGTCTTAAACGATATCATTCGGGATACCTTCGGTAAAAAGGGTGAAGATGTTGTGGAAAGCAATATCCGTGCAGCAACTGCGGGTCATGACTTTGCAGCCAGTAATTGCAGTAAGTGTTCATTTTCCGTAGGGGCGAACGGCCGTTCGCCCATGAATGCCAAAATGCTGATTGATGGAAGTGAGGCCATAGGATTCGGCGCCGTTGCATCGGGTCTTAAATTCTATTCCGCCTATCCCATGACGCCTTCTACAGGTATCATGAACTATGTCGCGGACAAGGAAGAGGAGTACGGGATTATAGTCGAACAGGCCGAAGATGAGATATCCGCCATCAACATGGCCCTGGGTGCGTCTTTTGCCGGAGTCAGGGCAATGACCGGAACTTCAGGAGGCGGGTTTGCTTTAATGGTCGAAGGCCTTTCGCTTGCCGGAATGACAGAGACCCCAATAGTAATCGCACTTGCCCAGAGGCCTGGCCCTGCAACCGGATTACCTACCAGAACGGAGCAGGGGGACCTTCAGTTTGCCCTCTATACGGCACATGGAGAATTCCCAAGGATCATCTTTGCACCGGGCACACCGGAACAGGCATTTTATCTCACGAACAGGGCTTTTGAACTTACGGAGAAGTATCAGGTGCCGGTCATCATAATTACAGACCAGTACCTTGCCGATACCCAGTGGACATTTGACGGGTTTGACACAGGCAGGATCGAATATAATGATTATCGCTTAAGGGGAGATGATCTTGAGAAGCTTCCGGAATATAAAAGGCATTCATATACTGAGTCAGGAATAACCCCGTTGGCCGTGCCCGGTGATTCAGGACATCTTGTGGTGACTGACAGCGATGAACATGACGAAGAAGGCCATCTGGTGGAAGATGCTGAAACAAGAATTAAAATGACGGACAAAAGGCTCTTCAGGAAAATGCCTCAGATAAAAGATGAAATCAGTCCTCCGACCATATACGGGAGCAGCAGGGCGGACATCCTCCTTGTGGGATGGGGTTCTACATATGGAATTCTAAAAGAGGCGGTTGATGTTTTTTCAAAAAACAGGAATATCGCGATGATGCATTTCAGCGAAATCTATCCACTGCCTTCGCCTGAAAAATTTTACTATCTGAAAGTGCTGGAGAACGCTAAGATTGCTATTTGCATAGAGAATAATGCTACAGGACAATTTGCGTGCCTCGTAAGGGCGGAAACCGGCTATGAATTCAGGGCGAAGATCAACCGGTATGATGGAAGGCCCTTTACACTGGAAGGCCTGTCAGGAGAGATAAATGAGCACATTAAAGGACTATAGGGGGCAGCATCCGGCTTGGTGTCCGGGATGCGGAAACTTCAGCATCCTTAAATCATTTAAAGATGCGATGGTTGAGATGGATATTGAGCCACATCAGTTCACGATCGTCTCCGGGATCGGCCAGTCAGGCAAATTTCCTCATTATGTCAGGTGCAATACGTTCAATGGCCTTCACGGAAGGGCGCTTCCTGTTGCGACAGGAATGAGGCTTGTAAACAATGAACACCCGGTGATGGTGTTTGCCGGTGACGGTGACTGCTACGGAGAAGGCGGCAACCATTTTATGCATGCGATAAGGAGAAACATTAATGTGAAGCTCTTTGTCCATGACAACCAGATATACGGACTGACAAAGGGGCAGGCCTCTCCTACGAGCATGGAAGGGATGAAGACAAAGAACCAGCCGTTCGGGGTTTTCTCGGAACAGCTTAATCCGATGGCCCTCGCAATAGCCCTTGACTGCAGCTTTGTAGCAAGGGGTTTTTCTGGCGACATGGAACATACAAAGGAACTCATCAAATCAGCTCTGGACCATAAAGGTTTTTCACTTGTCGATATTCTGCAGCCCTGTGTTACGTTCAATAAGTTAAATACATTTGAATGGTACAAACAGAGGGTCTATCGCCTCGATCCTGATTATAACCCTGAAGGCAGGGCGCAGGCATTTCAAAAAGCGCTTGAATGGGGTGATCGCATTCCCATAGGTATCATTTACAGAAACAACAGGCCGATTTTAGAAGAGAGGATTCCTGTAATCATAGACAGTCCCCTTGTAAAACAGACATTTGATCTGTCAAAACTTGAAAAGACATTAAAAGAGTTTTATTAATTTCCGGAGATAGTAAACACGCTGTTTTTTACTTTGCAAAATCCTTCAAAAACTCTCCAAGTTGTTTATCGACGCTGGCGATATGCAGCAGTATCCAGTCAATCACCACCTGGTTAGTCTCGACTGAGAGGTCATATGAACCCGGTTTCTTTCCGCCCTCAAGTTTAGGAAGCTCAACCTTGAGTTTTTCAAAGTTATCCAGGAATATTTTGTGCTGTGCCTTATGCTTAGCGTAATCAGGGTATCTGTACTTCTGCATTATTTTTTCTTCTTCTCCGAAGTGATATACTATATAGTCGTCAAGGAACTTAATAACATCACCTATTTTATACTTGCATGTCTTCTGTTTTATTGCTGCCACAAGATCGTTAATTCTGTCAAATAGCTCACGGTGCTGACTGTCAATTGTTTCATTGCCGACTGACAGGTCCTCTGTCCACTCCATTTCCGAATCTCCCTGTATGATGAAATTACTCTGAATTATAAGGTTTTTTGTTTATGTGGTCTATTATAAGTGTTATTTTATATATGTTTCATCTTTCCAGGACTTTCTTTTGTCTCCGGAAACCAGAAATTGACAGATTCTTCCGGGAATTGTAGATTAAAGATGCGGTGACCTGTTAATTGTCAAGGGTAAAAAAACCGGGCGAGCTAAATCTGAAAAAATACCCGATATTGGAGGTTTGGAATGAAGAGCATAAAGGGAACAAGAACCGAGAAGAATTTACTGGCATCTTTTGCTGGAGAGTCAGAGGCGAGAAACCGTTATACCTATTTTGCATCAGTAGCGAAAAAGGCAGGGTTTGAACAGATAGCGGCTATTTTTCTCGAGACAGCTGATAATGAAAAAGAACATGCAAAAAAATTCTTCAAGTTCCTCGAAGGCGGAGACGTTGAAATAACGGCGACATATCCGGCAGGGGTGATTGGCGATACTGCGGCTAATCTTGAGGCAGCGGCTGCAGGGGAACATCTTGAATGGACCAAACTTTACAAAGATGCTGAGTCTGTTGCCAGGGAAGAAGGATTTGATGCGGTTGCGTACGTATTTAAGGAAATATCGGAAGTAGAAGAACAGCACGAAAAAAGATACAGAAAATTACTCCAGAATATAAAAGACGGGAAGGTCTTTGAAAAGGATGAAGCCGTTAAATGGAAGTGCCGCAATTGCGGATATGTCCATGAGGGAAAAGCGGCGCCGGAAGAATGCCCTGCCTGTGCGCACCCGCAGTCATATTACGAAATAATGTGTGAGAATTATTAGAGTCTGTATTTTATGAAAAGTTCTTCTTTCAAGTCTTCCCCTTTGTAGGTGGTGTCAGGTCTACATTCTTCAGTGGCACCACCTATAAAATAAGGGCCTGGAATTGACCAAGCCCTATAAACCATCTTTCGTTTAAGAGTAATAACAGGGCTACAATTTATTACCAACAGCTTTTCCATAATCCTGACAGGCATGTATTCCTTCCATTGTGTCGACTATGGCCTCTTTGATAGGAAATGGTCCTAAATTAACCATGTCCATCTTGTATACAAATTCCATAGTATCAAAAATCAACTTTGGAGCATCTCCCGTGTGGGTATGAGAACCAAAGGCACCCCCGATTTTCCCCTCAAGATTAGCCTTTTGTGCCAAAAAAAGGAATGTTTTCATATTCTGCGTCATATCTCTATGATAAGTTGGACAACCAAAAATGAACCCGTCAAATCCTGCAAAATCCTTTTCATTTTTAATTTCAGAAATTTCCTTGACTTCAGCTGTATGCCCGCAAAAACGAACTCCTTCTGCTGTGTACTTTGCCATCTGTTCTGTCTTTCCAGTGCGGCTGAAATACGCAATCAAAACACTTTTCATTGGACCTCCTTTGGTGCAGTACAGATTAATAAATGAGTGACACCACTTACAATGATTTAAAGGCAATGATATTTGAGTAGAGGAGAAATCTCCTCTCTACAGTAAACATTTGAAGCGGTTCTTTTTTATTCTACTTCAGTAAAAATATCCTTCCCTGCCTGGCATGTAGGGCAAAGCCAGTCATCCGGCAAGTCCTTAAAGGCAGTCCCCTGAGCAATGTTCTGTGTATAGTCTCCCTCCTCCGGATCATAAACATAGCCACAAGGGCATTCATACTTATCCATACTTTCCTCCTCTACAGTTTGTATTTTATTTTAAATTCTTATGTGCCCCGTCGCAGACAGGTCCGTTCCTGGTTTTCTGACAATTGCAGAGGGCTATTTTTTTCTTCTCTTTGACCCTGAACTCCAGAGGCTTGATTGAAGTTTCTTTGTGAGAACCGTCGCAGAACGGCTGTTTTTTAGTCCTTCCGCATCTGCACCAGAAATAGGTACCGGGTTCAAGCTCTTTTATTGCAGGCATTCGTTTACTCATTTATTACCTCCACATTGAATATAAACTGACTAAAAACCGGTTGCCTTCAGTTTCTATATCTTCAGAGGGTTACACAAATGTTTGTCTGTATGTGCTGCCCGGCCGCATTTCCTGCAGAAATACCGGGCTTCCTTAACGAGGTCCCGGACACGGTCGAAGTCTTTTCTGCCTGCTATCTTACAGAGATGTTCTTCATCAGAACAGTCTTCTCCTCCTTTGCAGCCTTTTTTATTGTGTTCTCCCACCTAAATACCTCCGTTAATATTCATGATTATTAGTTTAGAAAGATATTACCATAAAAATAGAATTTTTACAATGTAAGAATGATTCTAAATAGGAGCATTGATATTGACAGGTTTTCATAGCTGAATGCAATGCCCAAAAAGGGGTGAAGGCAGCCATGAACTTTACCTGGCTGCCTTTCAGGGGAAGAAGAAACTTAAATGTTCCTTAAGTAGAAAATTTCATCGGAGAAGGGAATGCCGTCTATCGACTCTTCCAGATAATGAAGCATGCCGTCGATCAGTATATCGTCAGAAATGCCCATCCTGAAATTTCTGGTCAGCAGCCTCGCTGTCAGTCCGACGGTTATTGAATGATTGAATAATCTCTTGTAGGCTGGTGTTGTCCTGCCGTCACATAATAAGGTCAATAAAGATATGCCGAGGGCAATATCTGGTTGGCAGTTACCGGCAAGGTCGGCAGGTCTTCGATTTTCCGGATATAGGCCTGAAAGGTATCTCCCATATATTTTCTTTCGGCTCAAAAAGATTTTCTCTTTAGTGCGGGTGATCATCTTTTGCATTCGTCGATAATCTTGCCCAGCCTGTCTTCAACAAAGCTTCTTATTTCATTAAGACGGGCTTCTGTTTTCGATTCAAAGCGCAGGACAAGTACTGGTTGGGTATTGGACGCACGAATGAGGGCCCATCCGTCATCGAATTTTATCCGTATTCCGTCAATGGTGATTGATTCAAATTCATTAAATGCATTTTGTGCCTTCTCAACTATCCTGAATTTAATGTCATCGGGACAGTCAAACCTGATTTCCGGTGTGGCTACGACGTTCGGCACATCCTTTAAAAGTGCTTTGGTACTGTACGGTGCTCCTGCTTTTTTTATTATTTCCATAAGCCTTAAACTTGCATAAACTGCATCGTCATAACCAAAATATCTGTGCTTGAAAAAGAGATGTCCGCTCATTTCACCGGCCAGTAGGGCCCCTTCGTTTTTCATTTTCTCCTTAATTAACGAGTGCCCTGTCTTCCACATAATTGGAACACCGCCGTGGGCTGCAATATCATCATAAAGCGTTTGTGAACACTTTACCTCACCTATAATCTTTGTGCCCGGGTTATCCTTCAGGATGTCTCTCGAAAATATAATCATCAAACCGTCACCCCAGATTACGTTGCCCTCCTCATCAACTACACCGATCCTGTCTGCGTCGCCGTCATAACCTATGCCGGCATGCGCCTTCGTTTCCTTTACTTTTGCAATAAGGTCGACCAGGCTTGCCTCCAGTGTCGGGTCAGGGTGGTGGTTGGGAAAGTTTCCGTCAGGGTCACAGTAAAGCTCAATAACCTCTGCGCCCAGCGCCTTCATTATTTGGGGAGCAACTATACCTCCCGTGCCGTTGCCCGCGTCGACAACAACTCTGATTCCGGAAAGACTTTCGAATTTGCTTGTTACAAAATCAATATACTCATTGATTACCGGATACTCTTCAACATTTCCGCTTCCTCTTTTAAAGTCATTTGCATCAATTATTTGTTTGATCTCCTGGATAGTGTCACCGAAGATGGTACCTTTTCCAACGCTTAATTTAAATCCGTTGAACTCGGGGGGATTATGGCTTCCGGTAATCATGACCCCGCCATCTATCTGAAGCTTATGCAGTGTAAAATATTGAAGTGGGGTCGGACACATTCCAAGATCGATAACATCGATTCCGGACCCGGTGATGCCCTTGATCAGGCTGTCCCTTATTGCAGGGGAATGCAGCCTGGCATCCCATCCCACACTTATTTTTGCACTGTCCTTGCCGATCGATTTTAATAGAAGAGAAGCATAGCCCCTGCCGATAAGCTCGACAACTTCATGTGTAAGGTCCTTTTCCCATATGCCCCTGATATCGTATTGTCTGAATATACCTGAATTTATCATCATGCCTCCTGAAAATTAATATAGTTTGTTAGTGGTTGAGCGAAGTATATAAAAAGCGTTTCCTTCATGAAATATTATCACAGGCAGGGGGAATATGTCCTTATACTTAAAAAAAGTGCTTTCATTTTCAGGCGGTTTCGTACATTATAAACAATCCTTATGCAAGCTTAAAGAATATTTATGAAATCTAAATTTATCAACCTCTGTCTGCTCACTCTGCTAGTGTTATTTATTTCCTGTTCATCGGGATCTGAGAACGAAAGCATGATTCCCGGCAAATGGTCTCTTGCGGGCAGGATGGTAGGGGATTCTCCCTCATCATTCTGGTTCAGGGGCAATGGCTATGTAACAGCACCCTGGGAAAAGCACAAGAGTGAAGTGAAATCAAGGGGTGAATACGAATTCATTGATGATACGCATATAAAGATCAGCATTTATGACGGACATTACAAGGGCAGAACTTATTTTTATGAAATCATCAAGCTGGACAAACAGGAGTTGGTCTTTAAGGACGCTACTCAGAGAATAAGAATGAGAAGAATCTGAGACCATACAAACGTTACCGTAACCAGCCTCTTAGCCCCTGAATCCATCAGGTATGTTCTCCAGCCATCCAATATCCAGTACAGCCCAGAGTCCTGCCAGAATTGCTTCTGCTGCATCATGTCTCAGAGCAGTCGGCCGGGACATGCCGGACCATGAGATTATACGGCGGGCAAGGTCATCAGCATGGTACTTCGCCCTCAGACCGGTTTTTTGTTCACGTGGATATAGCAGTTTCTGCCGCCACTGTTCAGCATTGATCTGCATTACAGGGAGCCTTCTTCGCTCTGCCTCGCGTTCCCATATTGCCGCAAGTGTCCCGGAGCCTTCCAGTACAAGAAACAGGAGATCTGGAACGCTGTTTAAGAAACTGAATACCCCGCGTTTCAGACTTGCTGCAGAGCCAAAGTTTTTGGACCTGTACCAGCACAGTCTTCCATCATCTCCATAAAGAGCAAAACCGGACTTTAAACCTACATCAACAGCCAGCAGTGAACCCATTAAATATTGTATCATTGCGTGATGGTGGAAATCCCTATAATTTCACCGGATATCAAATCAAACCGTTTGAATTGTTCCAGCAATTCCAGCCGTTTCAACGGTTCAAGCGGCTTAAACGGTTGAAACTGCCGGAACGATTTTTTTATATTTAATAATGTCAAATAAATCAGTTGCACTTATATTTATTGCCTGCATCCTGGTTTTCAGCAGCCCTGCATGTGCAATTGAAAGAGAGTTTATTGAAAATGATCAGGTTATTGTGCAGTATGAAAAGCCTCTGCAGGCTGTAGCAAACGAGATCATTCGGCTCTATCCTTCAGTAAAAAAGGAACTGCAGCTTACCTTTAAATCAAGTATTGATTTCAAACCTGTGGTTTGGATCATTGAAGACAGAACTACCTTTCAGAAAACAATCAAAAATGAGTCAGTCGTTGCTGTTGCCATATACGGAAAGAATTTAATAATCATTGACAACTCCAGGATGAAGACTCACCCCTTTACCCTGGAAGTGACTCTGAAACATGAATTGTGTCATCTCTTTCTTCATAACTTAGCGGGTACCGGCAATCTTCCCAGATGGTTTAACGAAGGGGTGTCCCAGTGGGCAAGCGGCGGCATAGCCGAGATTATTATGGGTGAAAATAAAGACCTTCTTAAACAGGCGACACTGTCCGGAAGGTTAATACGCATCCATGACCTGTCTCAAGGGTTTCCCGGAGACAAAAAGGGGCTCAGGATGGCTTATCAGGAAAGTCTGAGCATTGTGGAATATATTGATAAGGAGTTCGGGACGAACGGAATTTTGCAGATCATGAACTATTTAAAGGAGGGACACTCAATTGATGCGGCAATCCGTAAGGCATTATCCATCCCGCTGTATGAACTCGAAAACAGATGGCATGAGTCACTCAGAAAAAAATATACATGGTTCACGTATCTGAGCAGCCATCTTTATCAGATCCTTTTTTCCTTTGCCGCATTTGTACTGATATATGGTTTCATAAAGCTGATGATTAGAAGAAGGGCATACAGGGATGAAGAGGAAGAAACGGAGATTGACGAATGACGATCAAGGAATGACGAATGACGAGGGCTTTTTACTTCGTAAATCGTGAATCGTCAATCGTTGTTCGTCAATTTTTTTTAAATGTTTTCTTCCATTTCAATGGCTGCTATCTGACATCGTACAAAAGGCAGAGGAGAGAAAATTTAAGAATTCATATCTTTGACTTGCAACAAAATTGTAGGAACTACAAGAATGTAGGAACAATCCAATGCAATTATCCTTGAAATATGAATAGTTATAATCTGGCATGGTTTTCGCATATATAATTCTCGGTAGAAGTTTACAAATATGAGTTCCAATTGTTATTATTGATATCGCATTTTTGTAAAGGGATCGCGTCTGATACCGCTTTGAGGTCAAAAAATGGTATGGACGCTTTTTTTGCCTGATATGGTTTGAGTTTCTGAAGTATTCATCCTTTGAAGCAAATCTTCGGAGAATGGGAATTCAGACTGAAAGAAGGAAATTAAGATATGTGCAGACTGGCTGCAATAACATCAAGCGACTACTTCTCTCCTGTTGAGAATATACTTGCCCTCGAAACAATGAAGGAGGGGCATGATGGTTCCGGTATGGGACTTATGCTTAAGGGTCTCGGGGGAGAGTTTGAAGAGCTGAAGGACTTCCCTGTCCTGTCCGGCATCTGCTCAAATAATGGCGTAAAGGTGCTTGATGATTATATGAACAAGGCGGGGTTCAAGCTCAAGTACACATGGACTCCCAAGACAAGGTCTGTAAAGGGGATCGAGGCCCGTGATAATTATTTTGCCAGGGTGTATGACTATCCCGAGTATTTCAAAGACAGGCCGATGGATGTTAAGGAAGGTCTCCTTCTCAGGACAAGGCTGAGTCTCAGGGACCTGGGAAAAGAAGACGAGTCCATTATCGTGTTTACCTTCTATCCTGACATTCTGGCGCTCAAGGAAGTAGGCGATCCCCTTCAACTCGGTGATTTTTTCGGGCTGGACAAGTCGTCTCTGAAGGCAAAAATAATCTTTGCACAGGGCAGGCAGAATACAAACTATGCGATTAACCTTTATGCATGCCATCCGTTTTTTCTTCAGGGTATCTGTACGATGACAAATGGTGAAAATACCGCGTTTGTTCCGATCAGGGAGTTTCTTACAGGAAGGAACCTTCCGGGTTATGTGGGATACAACAGCGACAGTGAAGTCTTCTGCCATATTCTGCACTATACATACAAAGAACTGGGGTATCCCCTTCATTATTATAAGGACGTAATCACACCGCTGAAACAGGAAGACATTGACAACCGTACTGACAGTGATGCTGTTACATATTTAAAGAGATCGTTAAGGCCTCTCTGTATTGACGGCCCTAACTGCATAATCGGTTTTACACCGGACGGAACATGTTTCATGGTCCAGGATGCAAAGAAGTTGAGGCCCGGTGCTGTAGGCGGTATGAAAGGGAAATACGGTTTGATGTCCGAAGAGTGCGGGCTCGAAAGCGTAGTGCCCTCAAGAGACAGGTCAGAGGATATTTTTCCGATGAAATTCGATATGGTAATAATCAAACCTGATGCACAGGAGGTGATGGTATGGAACCAGCTTCACGGTTAGACAATAATCACCAGCTGTCGCTGAAGGACTTTCCGTACATCGTGCGCTGGAGGGATGACAGGTGCAAGAGATGCGGACGCTGCACAGCAGTATGCCCGGTATTTGCAATCGAACCGTCGGTTGTTGTAAAGCGTGTGCTCCACTCCGAAGGCCCGACACCCGAGCCGAAAGCTGTCCGGCGTGTTGAGACAATTGTTAAACAGTCAAACGATATTGACCGCTACTGCATAGGGTGCGCAACATGCGAACTTGTATGTCCGAATGAAGCGATTGAGCCGGAGTTCAACCCGCAGCACAAATTTGTTTTTCATAAAAATAAAGGCGGTCATCCATACAGAAGGGGCGGACGGAGAAACGATCCGACGCCGTCCACTCTCGACAGGCTGAAGTTTTCCAGAATATCAATGCTTACCGACCCGGCACTTGATGCAGGAAGGCATGAGTTCAGGATAAGGACATATCTCGGCAGGATACTTCCCGCAGATGAACTTCCCATACAGGTTGTAAACGGTAAACTGGATATCGATAAAAAGTCCGGCACGTTTGTCCCGCCGGTCAGGGAAATATACCCGATAATGATAGGAAGCATGTCCATCGGAGCGCTTTCCCCCAATATGTGGGAAGGGCTTGCAATGGGTGTTACTTATCTAAATGAAGTAGAAAATATGCCCGTAGTTATGGCATCGGGTGAAGGCGGAATGCCCCAGAGCCTGTTACGTTCAAGGTTTATAAAATACTTCATCCCCCAGATCGCATCAGGATATTTCGGCTGGGATGAAATCGTCAGGGCACTGCCTCATATGATAGAGGACCCCTGCGCAATAGAGATTAAATACGGACAGGGAGCAAAGCCGGGTGACGGCGGACTCCTCATGGCGCATAAAGTCCTGAAACTGATCTCCGAGATCAGGGGCGTGCCGATGGGCGTTGACCTGCCATCACCCCCGACTCATCAGACAAAATATTCTATTGAGGAAGCAGTTGCAAAGATGATCCAGTCCATGTCCATGGCATGGGGATTCAGGGTCCCGATCTATCCGAAGATTTCGGGCAGTCACACTGCTAAATCCGTTCTCAATAATTTGATCAGAAATCCATATGCAGGAGGACTTTCCATTGATGGTGACGATGGCGGCACCGGTGCAGCATACAATGTTTCCATGGATGCAATGGGCCACCCGATTGCATCAAACCTCCGCGAGTGTTATCTCGACCTGGTAGCACAGGGTAAACAGAATGAACTCCCGCTGATTGCAGCAGGCGGTGTGGGAAAGAAAGGCAACCTTGCCACAAATACTGCCGCACTCATTATGCTCGGTGCATCCTGCGTATCAATCGGTAAATATATCATGCAGGCAGCAGCCGGATGTTTCGGAGATGAATATAACAGATGCAATGTCTGCAACCTCGGCAAGTGCCCGAGAGGTATCACAACACAGGACCCGAGATTATACAGAAGACTAGACCCTGATGTAGTTGCTCAAAGAGTTGTGGAAGTCTTCAAATCAGTGGATATTGAATTAAAGAAAATATTTGCCCCGATGGGTAGAAGCACAGAGCTTCCGATCGGTATGTCGGACGGTATCAGCATAGATGACCCGGCAATGGCTGAAAGATTGAAAATTAAATATAACTGTTAAATAAACGGTTCCAAGCGCTTGAGCCGTTTCAACCGATGACTCTGCTGGAACGGTTGAAACAAATTAAAAGCATGAAAAAAGTAACTCTAAAAGGAAACATAAAAGGCAAAAGGACCCCTTCAAGGGTTTTTGAAGAACAGATACAGGCAGCGGTCGAGAAGGGTGCGCGCAATCTTCATATACTTGCCAATGGCCAGCACGGCATAGGCGGACGTATATGGCCGAAAAAAGACAAAGTAAAGATTACTGTTGAAGGACCAGCAGGTCAGAGGCTCGGCAGTATGGGAATGTTCGGTACGGAGATAGTTGTCAAAGGCAGTGTGTCCGATGATGTAGGCTGGATCAACTGCGGTGCGAACATTACTGTTCTTGGAGATGTGACCAACGGTGCCCACAATGCATCTGCTCAGGGCAAGCTTTATGTCCAGGGCGGCGGCGGCGCGCGCTGTGAGACGATGACAAAGCACAACCCTAAATTCGATCCGCCTGAATCATGGTACTTCAGAGACGTTGGCGATACATTCGCGGAGTTCAAGGCCGGTGGTATTGCTGTGGTCTGCGGGGTAAATCCAAGGAATCCGGAAAATATTCTCGGCTACCGTCCCTGCGTAGGTATGGTTGGCGGAGTTGTATATTTTCACGGCCCTATTCATGGCTACAGTGAAAACGATGTCAAACTTGAAGACCTGACAAGCCAGGACTGGAAATGGCTCACAACAAACATGAAGCCTTATCTCAAGGCGATCAAACGGACAGAGCATTATGGTGAACTTACAAAAGATATTAATGCCTGGAAAAAACTGGTTCCTTATACAGCACAGGAAAGGGCGAAGAGAAGGCCCTTTAAAATGCCGGTTTCCCAGTTCCGTTCGGAGATTTGGGAAAAGGGGGTCGGCAAGGGAGGCATATTCGCCCCATACGTTAATCATCCAACTACAATTTTACCTTATATAACAACCGGCGATGAAAGACGTTTCAGGCCGCAATGGAACAATTATAAATATTCTCCGCCATGTGAACATGCCTGTCCGACCGGCATCCCCTCACAGAAAAGGGCGCAGCTCATCAGGGCGGACAAACTGCATGAAGCAATGGAGCTGATACTGGAATACAGTCCTCTCCCCGCTTCAGTATGCGGTGAGATATGTCCGAACCTCTGCATGCAGGCATGTACAAGAGGTCAGCTTGACAAGGCATATAATATTAAAGAAATGGGGAGGGCAAGCCTTGAAGTGAAGGCCCCGAAGATAACGAAAAAGACTGATAAAAAAGTCGCTGTAATTGGCGGCGGTCCGGGCGGGCTTTCGGTTGCATGGCAGCTTGCTCTGAAGGGACATCAGGTAGACGTATATGAAGCAGAGAAGAAACTCGGCGGAAAGCTGGAGCTCTGCATCCCGAGAGAGCGTCTTCCCCGGAAAGTCCTGACAAAGGAGCTCGAGCGTTTAAAAGAGACCGGGATTAACGCTCATATGAAAACAAAAGTAGACAAGAAGAAATTCGAAAAAATATATAAAGAGCACGACATAACAGTTGTTGCCTGCGGTGCGCACAAGCCGAGGATAATGGACCTGCCAGGGTCAAAGGACATAATTTCCGCTTATGATTTTCTCAAGGGCATAAATATCGGTGACAAGCCGAACCTTAAAGGCCGGAACGTCGTTGTAATAGGCGCAGGAAATGTCGGTATGGATGTTGCAATCGAGGCATATCATTGTGGCGCCAAAAAAGTTACGGCTGTTGACATTCAGGAACCTGCTGCATTCGGCAAGGAACTCGAAATTGCGACAGAGCTCGGTACTGAAATCGTCTGGCCGAAATTTACGGAAAAGTATTCAAAGAAGGAAAAGAAAATATACTACCAGGACGGCACAGCAATGAAGGCCGACCTCGTGGTGATCTCTATCGGCGATATGCCGATGACCGACTTCCTGCCGCCATCGGTTGATACTGACAAGCACGGATGGATCAAGGCGGATGAAGCCGGCCATACATCAAATCCCCGGGTATACGCGATCGGAGATGCAACAAGGCTCGGACTCGTAACCCATGCCATCGGACATGGAAGGACCTGTGCGGACGCGGTACACGCGCTGCTTTCGGGCAGATCATACAACAGACCTCCACTGAAACCGATGGTCCCCTATGAAAAGATAGAAACAGCCTACTATGATGTATGCCGTGGCGAGCCTGTATTCGAGGTTAAGGAAGAGGCCAACCGCTGCATGTCCTGTGCCGTCTGCAGGGACTGCCACATGTGTGAAGCTACGTGTTACTACGGAGCTATCAGCAGGAAAGAGTTCGGCGACGGATCATATGAATACATGGTTGACAGAGACCTCTGTATAGGTTGCGGTTTTTGTGCAGGCATATGCCCCACCGGTGTATGGGAGATGGAAGAGAATATTTAAAGGAGAATGACGAATAGCGATTGACGAGTCACGATTTACGAAGTAAAAAAAAGTTCGTTATTTGTCATTCCTTGATCGTCAATCGTCAATCGCAGTTCATTATACACCCTAAATCTCTAACCTCTCTCTCAACACCCGCAAATTAACAATATCCTCTTCATTGTACTTCAACAATCTGGCAAGAGCGGTTTTGTCCCCGTTATTTTGATAATCGTACCACAACTGCACGGCCATCCAGCCGTCGATATCTGTCAGCTCTCTTTCTATGCCCAGCTGCCTCTCTACGCTCTTCAGACCGCCCTTGAGATTTTTCTTCCAGCATGCGTACATTAAATCTTCATGAGGGCAGCACTCCTTAAGGTCTACATTCAGCTTTGCCTTTATAAAAGGCAGGTCAAACCGTGAACCATTGTACGTATAGAGCCTGGTAACATTTTTCATTGCCCTGAGCAGTCCTGATGAGGATATTTCGTCCCCTGCCATCTGGGTGACTTCTCCATCAATACTGTTTTCCCTGTAGATACCGACCACCGTTAATTTGTTATACAGAGGACTCAGTCCGGTCGTCTCAATATCAAGATAAGCGCTGTATTCCATAAGAAAGCCCCTTTATTTTTGAAGTCTATACGGTCTATGACTGTAAGTCAATAAACATAATGTATTATAAAAGAAAGTATGAAACCCGAGATCCATGAAATAAACGCCCGGACCATACTTTCAAAATCCGGCATCCCCGGCATGGATTATTGCATTAATCCTTATGTCGGGTGCGCGCATGCGTGCAGGTACTGCTATGCAACTTTCATGAAACGCTTCACCGGACATACAGAACCGTGGGGCAGCTTTGTGGATGTTAAGGTGGATGCGCCTGAAATATTAAGGAGACAGCTTAAACGAGCCAAAAGAGGAAACGTTATGCTCAGTTCGGTTACCGATCCTTACCAGCCAGTGGAAGCAAAATACGGGCTTACAAGGAAATGTCTTGAAGTGCTTGCCTTATATCATTTCCGGGTAGACATACTTACCAAATCACCTCTTGTTTTGAGGGATATGGATATCATTTCAAAATTGAAAGATGCAACTGTCGGCTTAACCGTAACAACTGACAGCGATAAAGTTCGAAAAAAATTTGAGCCTGAAGCGCCTTCCATGTCAGACCGGTTTGAAACACTGAAAAAACTCCATGAAGCGGGAATAAACACCTACGTTTTTATCGGTCCTGTCCTTCCGATGAATCCCGAATCTCTTGCAAAAAAATTAAAACCGTATGTTGGCAGAATCCTTATTGACCGGATGAATTATACGAATAAGACAAAAGGGTTGTATAAGAAGTACAAAATTGAGGAATGGCTTGATGAAGGATTTACTGAAAAGGTTATTTCCAGACTTGTCAAAAGTTTTAAGGGTAAGGATATAGAAGTATGTTAAACATCTCATTGTAAATCTCGCTTCGCATATTGCACGATCCTCCTTGAACCATATCTATGGCAATGCTTCCGCGGACGATCGCACAATCTGCTTTGCGATATTCACTTTAAAACCGGATCATTCATACAATATGCGGGTTAAATATAGTTGATTTATTTTGTTTCAAAAATCGGAAGCGCAGGCAGGCAAAACACTCCGGACATTAACGGATTAAGGTTCTAATTATACATACCGGTTAATTGACAATAAGCCTCCTTTTAAGGTATTTTTAATATCCGTATTTTACTTGGTATTCAGGGCCTATAGCTCAGTTGGTTAGAGCGCACGCCTGATAAGCGTGAGGTCGATAGTTCAAATCTATCTAGGCCCACCATTCAAATTTGGCTCTGCCAAATTTGGAGTTTGCAGTTGACAGGTAACAGTTAGCAGTTGATGGTTTTGATTTTTGAAATGGCTCTGGTTTATACTAAGTACTGTTCACTGATAACTGTAAACTTAAAATTTGTTACACAAATTTTTGGGGGTGTAGCTCAGCTGGGAGAGCGCCTGCTTTGCAAGCAGGAGGTCATCGGTTCGATCCCGTTCACCTCCACCAGAAAATAAAAATTGCAGACATGGAATTTCCTGTTTGCATTTTATATAAATTTAATGTTATCATCTTACCTCTTTGAATAAGAGTTTCCGGTGGTTATGCCGGAGGGGCCACACCCGTTCCCATTCCGAACACGGAAGTTAAGCCCTCCATGGCTGATGATACTTGGGCCGCGAAGCCCTGGGAAAGTAAGTAGCTGCCGGATTAAAATTATAAAGAAGGCCTGATTTAACGATCAGGCCTTCTTTTATTTCCATCCCTCCATCTTGATGAGCTATAAGAAATTTAAATTTATAAATTTGAAGCTTGACATGAGAGAACAGGTGGATTATCATTAAATCCACTTTTGATTAAAATCCACTAAAATTAAAAGGAAATCCATGAAAGAATTACCGATAATTTATCCGATAAACAAGATTATAGCGATGGGCGTACCATTTTATGTTGTGTATTCATGGGTTGCTGTAATAATTATTCTGGTAGTTGCATATTTGGCAAGCAAATCACTTGAAATGGTCCCCAGGGGAACACAGAATTTTGTGGAAGTAATCATCGAATTTTTTCTTGACATGGCTGAAACTTCTATCGGACATATGGGCAGGTTCTTCTTTCCGTTAATTGCAACATTGGGATTATATATATTTGTATGTAACTTCATGGGTCTTATCCCCGGATTTGAGGCAGCGACCAGTAATATAAATACAACCGCAGCGCTGGCATTGCCTGTATTTTTCGCGACCCATATATGGGGTTTTAAAGAGCATAAATTCGGCTATATTAAGCACTTTGTGGGTCCGATCCGCTCCCTCCCTGCTTTGCCGTTAATGATATTAATGTTTGTAATCGAACTCATTGGACATATTGCAAGGCCTCTGACACTGTCTGTAAGGCTGTTTGGAAATATGATAGCAAAACATAAAATTCTTATAATTTTAGGAATTCTGGCGCCAGCAGTCGTCCCGTCGATAATCCTGGGACTCGGAGTCCTTGTATCTGTAATTCAGGCGTTTGTTTTTGTATTGCTGACAACTCTTTATCTGGCCGGTGCTGTAGAGGAAGCACACTAGATAAATCAATATAGCACTCTATGAAAGGAGGAAAAATGAAAAAAGTACTGACTAAGATTCTTTTGTCCCTCACTATGGTTTTTTTACTGGCTCCTGTTGCGTTTGCTTCGGAAGCTGCAGCTGGAGGCGCAGCATCCGGTGCAATGGGCTATTTCGGCTGGGCTGCTATGGCATGTGGATTAGGCATTGGCCTTGCTGCTTTAGGAACTGGTATTGGACAGGGCATTGGACTTGCCAAGGCTGCTGAAGGTGTTGCAAGGAATCCGGGAGCATCCGGAAAGATCACAACAACACTCATTATCGGTCTTGCTATGATTGAGTCTCTGTGTATTTACGCCCTTGTTGTTGCCTTGATTATCCTATTCATGAATCCATTCGGCGTCTAATTAATACATAATTGAATAGCTGAACTCTGAAAAGAAAGGCAGGTATCCCCTGCCTTTCTTTCTTTATTCCCGCCTGGACAGCCCAACATTTTTTCCTCAAAAACTGTTAAAATCTTTAGCCATTGATTTAAAGATAAAGGATTTTAGCTACAAAGCCACGAAGACACAAAAAATAAACAACTATTCAGCCGCGGATTTGCGTATATAACCGCGGATACGTATTTTACAAAAAAGAAAAATCCGCGAAAATCCGTGGCTAAACAAGTAAAAGGAGAACATCGTGGGACTGTTTGACAAGCTGAAAAAAGGATTATTTAAAACAAAAAAATCCCTTGTAGAAGATACTGAGAAACTTGCAAAGGGTAGAAAAGTGGATGATGATCTGCTCGAGGAGTTTGAGGAGCTTCTCATTATGTCTGATGTAGGGCCCCAGGCAGCAACAGCCATAACCGATGCACTGAGGGAAAAAGTTAAACAGGACAAAATTAAAAATGAACGTGACCTTAAAGAGGCATTTAAGGAAGAGGTCACGAAGATCCTGAAAGAGGGACATAAAGTCATGTGTGCGGGCGAAAAGCCGTATGTTGTTCTGACTGTGGGGGTCAACGGTGTCGGCAAGACGACCACAATAGGAAAACTGGCCCGGCGTTTTACCGACCACGGGTTTACTGTAACCCTGGCAGCTGCAGATACATTCAGGGCAGCAGCCATTGAACAGCTTGATATATGGGCGGACAGGGCAGGCGCATACATTGTTAAGCACCAGAGCGGATCAGACCCTGCTGCTGTTGCCTTTGATGCAGTTCAGTCTGCTCAATCCAAAGATGTTGATGTTGTGATTATTGATACTGCCGGCCGGCTCCATACAAAGGCCAACCTTATGGAGGAGCTGAAAAAGATCAAGCGTGTAGTCAGCAAGGAAAAGTCTTCAGCCCCTCATGAAATACTGCTGGTGGTAGATGCCACATCAGGACAGAATGCGATCACTCAGGCAAAGATTTTCAATGAAACAGTCGGCATAACAGGTATTGCACTGACGAAACTTGACGGCACTGCCAAAGGAGGTATTATCATTGCGATAAATAAAGAGCTTGATATCCCGGTTAAACTGATCGGGGTGGGTGAGGCGGTCGAAGACCTTCAGGATTTTGACCCGGAGGAGTTTGTTGAGGCGCTGTTTGGTTAGTTTTTTGTATCTGCTAAATTGCCGTAGTTAATAATTGCATTCATAATATTTGTAAACAGGACTATTGCCTAACTGATTTGGAGTATATGTCATACCAGTCACTTTCTCCGATCTCATAGTAATTTCGTAAGTGGGCTACGCATCTGAGTTTTTCAAAAAAGCCCTTTGTATTCAGCGTCTTGCAGGGTTCTTATCTTTCCCGATATTTCCTGTATTTTCCTAATGTAGTGCTACAATCTGCTACATATAAGTACAAAGTACTGTCGCACATTATGCTTGAGCCTTCTTTTACTTCATTTTTTAGTAAAATATACTACCAATAAAATTATTTTAATAGAGGTGAGATTATGCACCGGAATAAACCCAAAGAAGATGTTGAAGATGAGATAACAATTAAACAGGTTGATGCGTGGGAGTTTTCTGTTTCCCGGTCAAAAAAACGTCTGTATATTGATACGACCAGTTATCATCCGATTAAACTGGGTTTGTCCAGGGACGATTTGCAGGAATTGTTGGATACTATGGATGATATGGTTAATACTAAAAAGATGTGTTGGAGGCCGGAAAAGAATTAAAGGAGCAGTCCTGACTTTTTCGCCTTTCAGATTTTGCACTATTTGTCACCCGGAACATCAATTATAGAATTTTAGACATGGATAAATGACCTGTCATTTTTGACAGGCTCAGTAATTCATCATATAATTTGAAGCAGAGGGGAGAACTGCTTATTTTGGTAATACTTATCTTCTTATGCATTCCCTGACTTTTATATAATAATCAAGAAATATCGACGAACTATCGAGGTTCAACCTCCATATTTTTTTGGGTAACGGGAGCGGGGCTTTGTTAATAGAAAATCCTGTTAATAGAAATTCGGGGACTGTTCTTTTTTATATACTTAAGAGTATAATACTCTAAAGTATATCCGGAGGCATGCGCATGAAATTCATTGACAGGGGAAAAGAGCTGGCTTTTCTTGAAGAAAAGTGGAAAGAGCAGAAGGCGCAGCTTGTCGTACTATGGGGCAAGCGCCGGGTCGGTAAGACAGAGCTGACAAAGCAGTTCATTAAAGGAAAGCCCCATGTCTATTTCCTGTCTGAAAATACTAATGAAAAAGATCAGCTGTTCCGGTTCTCTCAGGCCCTTGGCCGATTTTATAATGAGCCGCTCCTTCTGACAAGGGGATTTACGGGATGGGAAGAGAGTTTTGAGTATATAAAGGCAAAAAAACAACGTTTTGTTCTCGTAATAGACGAATTTCCATATCTCATATGGTCGAATTCCGCAATCCCGAGTCTTTTTCAAAAAGCCTGGGATGAATACTGGCGCAATGGATCCATATATGTAATTCTCCTGGGCTCAAGCATGGCCATGATGGAAAATGAGGTGATGGGTTACCGTTCCCCGCTTTATGGGAGAAGGACCGGACAGTGGCGCGTGGATCCCATGCCTTTTTCTTCAGCATGTAAATTTCGTGCAGGAAAACCGTTTGCTGACCGGTTGGCCCATTTCTCGATTGCCGGAGGGACACCGGCATATTGGCTTCAACTCTCTTCTGAGAAAGACTTTGAGAAGAACCTGACAGATCACGTCATGAAAAAAGGAGAAATGCTCTATGACGAGGTGGAGTTTATTCTTCGTGAAGAGCTTCGCGAACCGCGTTATTATTTTGCCTTGCTTCAGGCCATCGCTCATGGCAAACGAAAACTTTCAGAGATCGTCAATGCTACCGGGATCAACCAGCCTGTTGCAAACAAATATCTCAGCGTTCTTGCCGATCTTAAGATTGTCGAAAGAGAATTACCTGTTACGGAAGAAAAGCCTCTAAAGAGTAAAAAGGGGCTGTACCGGATAACCGATGAATTTTTTCTGTTCTGGTTCAGGTTTATATTCCCTAAGCGCGGGGAGCTTGAAATGGGACGTGTGAAGGATGTCATTGATATTGTCAGGAAAGACCTGCCTCAGTATCTTGGCGCTATCTATGAAAAAGTTGCTATTGAAACGCTCTGGCAGAACATGGAAAAGCTCTTTCCTTTTTCGGCAATCGGCAGATGGTGGGACAACAATGAAGAGATAGATCTTGTTGCGCTCAACAGGGACAATGATACCATTCTCTTTTGTGAGGTCAAATGGTCAGCAAAGCTGGTTGGTATAAATATTTATGAGGAGCTCAAAGAAAAAAGCAGGAAGGTGCGGTGGGGCGACAAGGCAAGAAAAGAATATTTCTGCTTATTCAGTAAAAAAGGCTTTACTGTCGCTATGGTAAAACTTGCACGGAAAGAGAATGTTGCATTATTTCATGAAAACAGGCTGCTCGTTCCAATTAAGGTAATAAATGAATAAATCCAGATTAAAATCATATGCCCTGGCGACAAAACAGAATTTTATCTGTGCAGAAAGTTTCCTCCCCTTTGAGGGGGGAGGGTTAGGGTGGGGGTGAATTTAATGAATGATAATTTAACTACCCTGTCCAGAAATCTGAGAAAACAGCAAACGGATGCTGAAAGATTGTTGTGGAATAAACTGAGAGCGAAGCAAATTAACAACGTTAAATTCAGGCGTCAACAACCCATCGGAAAATATATAGTCGATTTTGTGTCATTTGAAAAAAAGATAATCATAGAAGTAGACGGTGGACAGCATATGGATAATAGCAAAGACAGGGGAAGAGACGAATGGTTAGAGAAAGAAGGCTTTAAGGTGCTAAGATTCTGGAATAATGAAATATTGTTAAATATGGAAGGAGCATTAGAGGTTATACGGGAGCGATGCATTTAAACACCCTCCCCTCAGTCCCCTCCCATCAAGGGCGGGGAAGATAAATGGAAGACAATGAATAAATCCAGATTAAAGTCATACGCCCCTGCGGCAAGGCGGGATTTTATCCGCGCAGTAACAGAGCGGGCGAATCTCCTTGGCCTTTCTGAAAAATCAATAGAGTCTGTTGAGGAAAAAGGTGATGTAGCGATTATATCTGGCCGTGCCTGGCCTCGAAAGGTTGCGGAAAAAAGGAAGGGGCTTGATCAGCGTATTGAGCGTGAGGGCTTTGGACAGGTGATGGAGGCGGTTGCCTATACCTGGTTTAACAGATTTCTTGCTTTGAGGTACATGGAGCTTCATGATTATCTTGGTCATGGGTATAGAGTATTGAGCCATCCGGGAGGAAGCCATATTCCTGAGATACTGGAGCAGGCTGCGAAGGTGGATCTTCCCGGTCTTGATAAGGAGAAGGTTGTAGAGCTTAAGCTTGATGGCAATAAAGATGCAGGGCTTTACCGGATGCTTCTTGTAGCCCAGTGTAATGCCCTTCATAAAGCGATGCCTTTTCTCTTTGAAAAGATTGATGATGAGACAGAGCTGTTGCTTCCTGAGAACCTTCTTCATTCTGATTCATTAGTCAGAAAGTTGGTGACAGAGATAGATGAAGTGGACTGGAAGGAAGTAGAGATTATTGGCTGGCTTTATCAGTTCTATATATCTGAGAAGAAGGACCAGGTTATTGGTAAGGTTGTTAAAAGTGAGGATGTCCCTGCTGCAACACAGCTCTTTACTCCGAACTGGATAGTTAAGTATATGGTGCAGAACAGCCTCGGGCGAAAGTGGCTCATGACCTATCCTGATTCAAAGATAAAAGAGAAGATGGAGTATTACATAGAACCTGCTGGGCAGACGGAGGAAGTAAACAGACAGCTTAAAGAGATAACTCCTGAATCACTGAATCCGGAAGAAATAACAGTTATGGATCCTGCCTGTGGATCGGGGCATATACTTGTTGAAGCATATGATCTGTTCAAGGAGATCTATCTTGAGCGAGGATACAGGACAAAGGATATACCGAGACTGATACTTGAGAAAAATCTTTACGGACTTGATATTGATGATCGCGCAGCACAGATGGCTGGGTTTGCATTGCTAATGAAAGCACGGGCTGATGACAGAAGAATATTGAATGGTGATGACCTACCAAAGATGAATGTGATGGCTATACAGGAAAGTAAAGGATTAGATGTAGATGAGATAGTAAATAATCTGACTAAGGTAATTTCAGGTGTTAGTAAACAGGATATAAAAGATCTTCTTGAGTTGTTTGAACATGGAAAGACTTTTGGGTCTTTAACGAGGGTGTCAGATAAACTTGTTGGGCGGATTCCCTCATTACAAGCGGTGCTTAATATTCAAGCCAATTCTTCTGATCTATTTGCCAAGAAAACAGCTAACACCTTGATATCTTTTGTGGTTCAGGCAATGTTTTTGGCTGGCAAATATCTTCAATCAAGACACTATTATCTCAATGGCTCATTTGGGTCCACGCGGATTTGATAGTATTGGAGGGGAGGTTGTGCAAACCACGGCTTTTGTGTTGGAGCGGGAGGTTCGGGCTGGTCATAAGGGCTCGTATTTACGCATAGTAGATGGTAGAAATGAAGCGGAAAAGCAGCTGGAATTCAAGGATAATCGAATTGCTGGAAAATTGAAGTTTACTGCCAGCGCTGAGGATTTCGGGAAGATTCCGGGAAGTCCAATTGTTTATTGGTTGAGTAAGAAAGTTTTTCAAATATTCACGGACAGTAACTCCCTATTGAACCATTGTGAATCCGGTGGGAGGATTAAAACTCACGATAATGATAAATACATGAGATTTCATTGGGAAGTAGATAGAAGTACCACTAATTGTATTCGTGCAAAATGGAACTTGTACGAAAACGGCGGAGAAGCATTAAAGTGGTATGGGAATGTAGTAAATGTTGTTAACTGGCTTCCCGAGTCAAAATTATATTATCAATCACACGGTGGATTGACTAATGAAAAATATTGGAAGAGAGAAGGAATTACCTGCTGCCTGTCATACCGGACTTGATCCGGTATCCAGGACTTGCAAAAGAATAGATTCCGGCTTAAGGACTGCCGGAATGACTGACCTTATATACTATATTTATCTGAGGGTTGAAGTATGGGGACCATCAATGGACCTGAAAATTGGGATGACTTGATAAAAAAAGCTGAGGCTATTCTTGCGGATGATAAGATATCTTCTATTGACATCATTATCAGAGCCATAAAACAGATAAATCCCACACCGCACATTCATCTGTCGGATAAAGACAAAGAACAGGCGTATAGAATTAAATCCAACCTGCAAAATTATCTTCTCGGAAACTATCCGGACCTCTTTGATCTTGAACCAACGGAGTGGGATGAAAATATTGTTCTGATTCGATATAAAGTAACTCCGTTAGTTGATGCATGCCATGCCAAATTACATCAGCTTTCGCGCAAAGTTCTGGCAGGACTGCGAAAGGCAGATTCCGTAAAACCCGCAAGACAGAAGAAGAAAAAAGTTAAATCCCGTTCTCCTGACAACATAAACACCGACGGGATAGCAGGCTGCATTGATAAGGCAAGACTGTACCTTGACACCTACGACTATGATGATGCAACAGAAGTTCTCGCAGATATGGAAATAGATCGCAAACAGGATTTACCTGCGCTTCTGAGAGGAGTATCTATTCTAAGAGAAGAGATTGGAGCATATGGTACTGCTCTCGATATACTCTTAAGCATCCCTGATGATTTAATGGGTGATGAGGTTAAGGAAGAGCTTGCTAACCTGTATTTCCTGAATAATCAGCTTGATGACGCAAAGGGATTGTTTGAGGAGTGCAACATTTACGAGTTAAAGCAGGAGTCCGTTTACCGATATGCAAACCTTCTTCACCAGAAAGCAGAGTCACGAGCAGCGTATGATATGCTCGAGCTTGCAGAAAGACTGGATGGGCATATAGATGGTATAGAGGCATTAAGAAGAGATATAAATACTGTATTGATAACGCAAGCTGAGCCATATCTTATTAGAGCAAGAAGTGCATTCGATCAAAACAGCTTTGAAGATTCTGAAGCTGAAGTGCGTAATGCATTATCAATCTGTCCTGAATATGAAGATGCAAGAGACCTTTTAAAAGTTCTGCTTGCAATACGGAGTGAGGATGAAGTTGAAGCTCTCTGGAAAGAATACTCGGGAACCTCCGAATCATCATCGAGGCTTACTATTCTGAAAAAATTGAAGATTAAAGACCGTCAAAAAGGGAATGAAATCGACCGGCTAATCAAAGAGGCGGTTGAGGAAGAGAAAAGATCACAAATTTTTAATACGATAAGTGAAATATCAAGGCATCTTGAGTCCGGGAACAATGAGGCTGCTTTTAACAGGCTTTTTTTACTGCTGAAGGAGCGGGTCAGAAACGAGAGTCTGAAATCGTTGGGTCACGAATATCCTCATATTAAAGCTGTTCTTGATAATGAGGACCTGCTCTCGCTCAGGCAGAGTAAAGCACGCGATGCATGGCTTTCATATATTGAACTTACGAATATATCCATCACAGGAGAGATGAACAGGGCAGAGCAGCTTTTAAAAAATGCATTTGCAGGATTCCATAATGACACGTCTTATCAGAAAATAAAAAATATGTTTGATGAAACAGCAAGAGGAATCGCCAGGAAACGGGTCAAAGATTTATTTGGTCAGCTCGAGTCCGATGATATGAATATTGATAATGCTGAAAAGCTTTATTCACTCATTAGAAAAGAATCCAGCGTACTTTCTCAACATGAAAATAAACGCAACAGGATGAGGTGTGAAGAAATATTAAAAAAATTACGTCATGAATATAGTGTGGAAACGAGTAGAAAGAAATATCGTGATTACTGCAAGCAAATGGAAAAGGACGATATCAGCCTTAATCGGGCGGAGAAAATCATGGAAATGATCAAGAAGGAGTCGGTCTATATTTCAAAAGAGGAATTTAAGAAAAATGATAAGAAGCTAAAAGCCATAATGAGTAAGTTGCAGCAGGCAAGTTATATTGAATCTTTAAGGAAGAGTCTTCTTTACGGTGATAATGAAAGGGCCGACATGTATAGAGATATGATTCAGGACAGGGCTGCAGTTCTGAATGTGGAAAAGGAACTGGCATCTTTGTACTCGGTAGAGGGTGTCCCGATAAATGTGGTTGTAAATTCTGATATTAATGAAGCCTTTTCCAGGAAATCTGCAAAAGATTTTGATTTTATAAGCATCAAAGGTGATGAGGTATTTTTTGATATATCAATAGATAACACTAATTGGCTGATAATATTTAATATTGAAAATACAAATGCATGGAAATACCGGCTGAACAACTTTCACTATAAGTTCAAAAAGGTGATTCATGCTGATAGTATACAGAAAATATACCACTTCCTTTGTGAAGATACTGACGACGAGTTCCATTATATCAGGGTTATATTGAAAGGTGAGAATTCAAGCGTTTTGGCCCAGCTTGACCTGTCTGATGTGCTGCACCTGGAAGAGAACTCTTACTTTGAAGACGGTTTGTTCCTGACGGATGACCATAGATACCTGTACGTTATCTATCTCCCTGATGAAGATGAATGGGATGATCGCAGACTTGCTGCCATTGATTTATATGAGGGAACGATAAGTAAACAGAGAAAAGTCAAGTCCATGGGAGAAAGCTATGCAGTTTTGCCGGTATCACCTCCGCGGCTTATGCTTGGAGACGATAATATTATTTTGTTTGACGAGAAATTAAAGAAAGTGAATAAGGTCCATGTAAGTAAAGACCGGGGATCGATTGATCAGATTTTGATTGATGAGCAAAAGAGGCTTCTCTATATATTTAAGGTAACCGGGAAGAATGATGCACTGTTATTTGCAATTATGAATTTTGAATTTAATATTGTTGAATACCATGAGAACATAGCTCCTGAATATGATTTCAGTTTTCGTGAGAAATATTATGATTCATCAAGAGATGTTATTTATCTTCATAACATGTTTTATGACTATAGAAAAAAGCAAGTGATAAAGGACTTTGGAGAAGACAAATTCTCAGAAGAAGATTTTATTTTCTCTCCTGAATCTATGGATAAACTTGTTCAGGCAATAAAAGATGATGGTTTTGATATCACATCTGAAACAAAAGAAGTAAGCAATCTGGATTATCTTAATGTGATTATCTCGTTGCCAAATTTATATGAACAAATTTCGAGAGAGAAAAAAGAGATTCAATTATCCAGGGATTTGCTGAAAAGTGCAGAAGAAATAAAAGACCTGCTGGTTAAGAGTCATGATGAGATAAAAGACTATGAATGGTGGAAAATTAGAAAATTCAACAGGGATTTGCTGGAAATTAGTTATCCAGAGCTTGTGCCGAAGGTGAGAAGTCTTAGTGATTATTGCTTTTTTATCAGGCCGAATACCAAACAATACATGATTTGTGATTATATTCAGGATACGAACAAAATTATTTTAACAGACATTTGCCCTTATATAGACAAGCTTATTGATTATTACAAAAAAACGTAGGGGCGGGTTTCAAACCTGCCCTTTAGATAAAAATCATATTCATATGCATTTGAATAACGTAGAGGCAGAAGTCTGTTATTCAATTTAACTTGAATAACATGTTGAATTCAACTATACTATTTCACAATACTTGAATAAGGGGGTGTTGTGAACAGAAGCGGGACATATATCAGACAGGCATCAAATTACAGGGCTTTTATCCCAAAACCCCTTCCGCCAAAACCGGCCATATCACTAAACGGAGACATGCAGGGCCTCCTCTCCAATGCAGACATGTCTCTGGCCCGTTTGGACGGCATCGGGCATATTCTTCCCAATATAGACCTTTTCATAGCCATGTTTGTACGTAAGGAGGCGCTTCTGAGCTCTCAGATCGAGGGAACACAGGCATCCCTCGAAGATCTGTTTGAATTTGAGACCGGTGGAAAACCGGACAATATAAATGATGTTGCCGAGGTTGTGAACTATATCGGTGCATTGAACTACGGTACAAAGAGGCTAAAAACATTCCCCATGAGCCTGAGGCTTTTAAATGATATACATAAGGTCCTTATGAAAGGCGTCCGCGGAGGTGACAAGAAGCCGGGACAGATACGCACGTCGCAGAACTGGATCGGACCTGCCGGATGCACACTGGCTGACGCAACATTTGTGCCTCCACCGCCCAATGAGGCAAAGACCGCTATGGGTGACCTTGAAAAATACATTCATGCTGCCACTAAGCTGCCGGTTCTCATTAACTGTGCACTGATTCATTACCAGTTTGAAACTATTCATCCTTATCTGGACGGAAACGGACGCCTGGGGAGACTGCTGATAACTTTTTATCTGATGTGGAAAGAAGTACTTCACCGGCCGCTGCTTTATCTGAGCTATTATTTTAAACGGTTGAGACAGGAGTATTATGACAGGCTGAATCTTGTGAGAGAAAATGGCGACTACGAACAGTGGATCGCTTTTTTTCTGAAAGGGATTGTTGAAACATCAGACTATGCGGTGGATTCTGCACGGAGAATACTCGAGCTGCAGACCCGGCACAGGGACCTGCTCTGGAAAGAGAAGATATCGTCTCCTCTTGCGGTCGGCATTCTTGAAAAACTGTACAGCATGCCTTATGTTGCTGTGAAGACAATAGCAGAGATGTTTGATATATCCTTCCAGGCTTCGTCGACTCTGGTGGCACAACTGGAAAAGGCAGGCATACTGAAAGAAATTACCGGGAGAAAACGGGACAAACGGTATGTTTATGCAGAATATCTGAATATTCTTTCAGAGGGGACAAAACAGTAAAGAAATGAATGCTGCGCAATTAACAGACAGCTTAACAGGCTTATTTAAAAAAGACGGCCACCGGCTTGTCTCCGCTGGATCCAACAATGCCGCGTCAAGGGAAATATAATAGACGATGGGGGCTTCTGATTAACACGGAGATCAAAACATGATTACGACTGCAGAACTGCATCGCGTGGCTGAAGAAGAAGGGCCCACATCTGCCGATCTCAGGGAATTGAACAGGAATGCCTGGCAGGACCCTTAAAGATCTTCCGGATTTTGATATTGTCTGGAAGGAGTGGACAGAGACGTTTCGCAGGATTACAGGAAAAGAGAAATGAATATCTCCTTATCTACCCATTCATAACATCCTCCAGTAAATACAAAGGCAGCGCCCCGTTCTCAAGCAGCCTGTCATGAAATTTTTTAATATCAAATTCCGGACCAAGGGCCTCTTTTGATTTTTCCCTCAGTTCGAGGATCTTCAACTCCCCAATCTTGTAGGCCAGTGCCTGTCCCGGCATTGCAATGTAGCGGTCTACCTCTACAGCTATCTCGTGGTCTTCGAGGCCGCTGTTCTCTTTGCAGTAGTTTATTGCCTCACTGCGGCTCCATTTGTAGAAATGAAGACCAGTGTCAACAACCAGCCTTACTGCCCTCCATATCTCAAATGTGAGTCTTCCATATTCCGAATAATCATCCTGGTAAAATCCCATCTCTTTCGAAAGCTTTTCTGCGTAAAGGGCCCATCCTTCAATAAAGGCCGTGGACCCTTCATGTCTTCTGAAATCGGGAAGATTTTCCATCTCCTGCATTATTGCGATCTGGAGGTGATGTCCGGGCACAGCTTCATGATACGAAAGGGCCTCCATTTCATACTTTGGCCTCTGCTCGGGTTTGTACGTATTGGCATAAAAATACCCGGGCCTCGAAAAATCCATTGGTGGAGGATAGTAGTATGCAGCCGGTGCAGCCTGTTCCCTGTATTTTTCTATTGCCTTGATGCCGTATTGGGCCCTGGGCAGCCGTCCAAAAAATTCAGGGACTTTTTTGTCCATCTGGATCAGAATATTCCGGTAACTGTCAAGGAGCTCTTCTCCTGTTTTCGGATAAAGGTCCTTGTTGCTTTTCACATGAGCGGCAAATTCTCTGATGCTTCCCGTGAAGCCGATTTTACTCATGATTTTTTTCATTTCACTGCTTATTCTTTCTACCTCCTTTTTACCGATCTCATGAATTTCTTCAGGTGTAAGCTCCGTGGTCGTGTGGTATTCTGCATAAAACCTGTACATGTCGGTTCCGTCCGGTAAAGACCATATCCCTTCTTTTTCTCTGCAATGCTTCATGTATTCCCCGCTTAAATATTCCTGCAGTTTATTGTAAGCAGGCGTAACGCTGGCAGAGATAGCTTCTTTTATCAGGGTCTTTATCTCCTCTCTGTCCTGTTCTGAAAACTCATCACTTATTTTTAGCACAGGAGAAAATAACGGATGGTTTTCCGGAGTAAACTTTGTAAAAGTCTCCACCTGTCCAAGAACATGCTCGATGATTTTTTTAAAGGAGGTGATTTTATGAGCAATACCGGTCTGCAAAAGGTTTATGACCTGATCTATCTGACAGGGAAAAGCATTCAGCCGTGATATATAATTATCAATGTCCTCACGCGTTTTGAAGGGATGAAACTGGATAATCTGCGGGAAGTCTATATGAGGGCCCTGCATATGATTCAGGGGGATATAGTGAGTATTGTACCTGTGAAGCTGAATATGATTGTTGAGATGGTTTTCGAAAAGATTATAGTTTATCTGATTCTCTGCGGTTAATTGAGTTTTGTCGATTTTTCCGATCCCTGACATGATCTCCTGAAAATAATTAATCTGGAGTGCAATAGATTTTTCGGAAAGGTCTTCAAGGGCATTATTGTACCGATGGTCTCCTATGTATGTTGCGAATGTCGGGTTATGTTTTAATATGAATTCCCAATAATCCTTGAGATAATTCTGCAATTCTTCGTTTTCATTTTTCATATTCATTCGCTGCTCCCTGGTTTTGAAATGTTTATTGAAAATATTAGCATGCTATGAACAATTGTGCCACATGTAGGGTGAGGCATAAGCGATCAGTTATTATTGTGCCGGGAACTATGGAAGATTTACTGAAAAAAAATGAACATCGAACATTGAACGTCCAACGTCGAATGAAAAACAAACTTCGAACTCCTATGTTCCATTCAACATTCGATGTTGGACGTTGGACGTTCGATGTTCATCTTTTACAATTTAAACACAAAAAAAGGGACAGATTATAATAATCTGTCCCTTTTGCATCAATTGCTAAATGAATAATTAATACCGGTAATGCTCCGGCTTGTACGGGCCTTCAACCGGGACTCCGATATAGTCTGCCTGTTCCTGTGTAAGTTTGGTTAGCTTCACTCCGATTTTCTCAAGGTGAAGCCTGGCGACTTCCTCGTCAAGCTGCTTGGAAAGACGGTAAACTTTCTTTTCATAAACATCCTTGTTCTGCCAGAGATCGATCTGTGCGAGTGTCTGGTTGGTAAAACTGTTTGACATTACGAATGAAGGATGTCCGGTTGCACAGCCAAGGTTAACCAGCCTTCCTTCGGCAAGCAGAAAAATGGAATGGCCTTCAGCGAAAACATACTTGTCAACCTGAGGCTTAATAGTAACTTTTTTAACCCCTGGATATTCCTCCAGCTTGTTTACCTGTATTTCATTATCAAAATGCCCGATATTGCATACAATGGCCTGGTCCTTCATTTTTGCCATATGTTCGATTTTTATAATGTCCTTGTTGCCGGTGGTCGTTACATATAGGTCTCCTTCGCCGAGTGTGTCCTCAACAGTGGCTACTTCATAGCCCTCCATTGCAGCCTGGAGCGCACAGATGGGATCGATTTCAGTTACAATGACCCTTGAGCCGTATTCTTTTAATGACTGCGCGCATCCCTTTCCCACGTCTCCGTAACCGCAGACAACTGAGACCTTTCCGGCGAGCATAACATCCGTGGCCCTCTTTATTCCGTCAGCAAGGGATTCCCGGCAGCCGTAGAGATTGTCGAACTTGGATTTTGTAACCGAGTCGTTTACATTGATCGCAGGGATCAGGAGTGTCCCGTTATTCATCATTTCATATAACCTGTGAACGCCTGTCGTGGTCTCTTCGCTTACGCCTTTCCATTCTGCTACTGTCCTGTGCCACTTCTGATTGTCTTCAGCGAGGAGTTTCTTCAGGAGATCATTGATTATCTGAAGCTCCTTGTTATCAGTAGGCTCATCAAGAATAGCTGCATTAGTTTCTGCTTCATTTCCCCTATGGATGAATAATGTTGCATCACCTCCGTCGTCAACGATTAGCTGTGGCCCCTTGCCTCCAGGGAAGGTCAGTGCCTCGTTTGTACACCACCAGTACTCTTCAAGGTTTTCTCCCTTCCATGCAAAGACAGGAACTCCTGCTGCTGCTATTGCGGCCGCAGCATGGTCCTGGGTTGAGAAAATATTACAGCTTGCCCATCTCACATCAGCTCCAAGGTCCACCAGTGTTTCAATCAGGACCGCCGTCTGGATAGTCATATGAAGAGAACCGGATATTCGTACTCCATTTAATGGTTTCTCAGACGCGTATTTTTTTCTGACAGACATAAGTCCGGGCATTTCGTGTTCCGCTATTTCTATTTCCTTCCTGCCCCAGTCCGCCAGGCTAATGTCTGCAACTTTATAATTATTTGTTTGATTCTCTACTGCTGTGGACATGCTGTAACCTCCTAAAATGCTTTTTTAACTGCCTTATTTAAATAAGTAAGGTGAATGATCATTTATGTGTAAATTTTATACTAACCAGCAGTGGTATTTGCAACCCGGAAATGGCTGTTTTTATAGCAGGGAACAGGAACAATACACTACCGGTGATGTCTCAATAATGAGAATGTATTTATTGTCAGGTTCTCGGGAAGCATTAACAATCTGTAAATTTATCCAGTGTTATTTCAACAATCCCCTGAAATACTATATTTCAGGGGATTGAAATAAACAATGTTTACTTTGCGTCCTTTTTCAGTGCCTCTGCCAGATCAGTTTTTTCCCATGGGAAGCCTTCGTTTTCTCTCCCGAAATGACCGTATGCAGCAGTCGGAGTGTAAATGGGCCGTAACAGGTCGAGCATTTTAATAAGGCCACGTGGTCTCAGATCGAAATGCTCTCTCACAAGCTCTATAAGTTTTGCTTCTTCAATTTTGCCTGTACCAAAAGTTTCAATGCTGATTGATGTAGGTTCCGCAACACCTATTGCATAGGAGATCTGGATTTCACAACGGTCTGCCAGGCCGGCAGCAACTATGTTCTTTGCCACATAGCGGGCGGCATAAGCGGCTGAACGGTCCACCTTGGAAGGGTCCTTGCCGGAGAAAGCGCCGCCGCCGTGACGGGCAGCACCACCGTATGTATCCACAATAATCTTGCGGCCCGTAACTCCGCAATCACCTACAGGACCGCCTATTACGAAACGTCCGGTGGGATTGATGTGAAATTTCGTCTGGGGACTGATCCAGTCTGCGGGCAGTACCGGCAAGATAATCTCGTCCATAACAGCTTCTTTAAGAGCTTTATATTCTATTTCCGGCGAATGCTGGGTCGAAAGGACAACAGCATCAATGCCAACCGGTTTACTGTCTTCATAATGGAATGTTATCTGGCTTTTGGCATCAGGACGCAGCCATGGAAGTGTTCCGTTTTTGCGGACTTCGGCCTGACGATGAACGAGCCGGTGTGCATAAGTGATCGGAGCAGGCATCAGAACATCGGTCTCATTTGTTGCATAACCGAACATTATACCCTGATCACCGGCACCCTGCTCATGATCGCTGGATTCATCAACACCCATCGCAATATCTGCTGACTGCTTGTCAATGGAAGTCAGGACAGCGCAGGATTCCCAGTCAAATCCCATATCCGAATGGTTATAGCCAATATTCTTAACTGTTTCTCGTACTACTGACTGCAAATCTACCCAGGCTTCTGTAGTGATTTCTCCGGCAATTAAGACCATTCCTGTAGTTACCATAGTCTCGCATGCAACGCGGGCAGCCGGATCATGCTCAAAGATCACGTCAAGAACCGCATCTGAAATTTGATCGGCAACTTTATCAGGATGTCCTTCTGATACGGACTCGGATGTAAACATGTAATTCCTTTTTGTCATTTCTTTCCTCCAATTCGCAAAATGTCTATTAGTATAATAGTTTTATACCTGTTTTTTCTACTTTTTTAAAAAAATACTCTCCACTTTAATCTGAAAGACATTTGACATCCTCTGTCCTGTATAAGTTATAGTAAAAAATTCTTACATTTTCAGGTCGATTTCATGTTAAATAATATAGTCATTAAAGGTGCGAGGGTCCATAATCTCAAGAATTTAAATCTGAAAATACCGCGTGACAGTCTCGTGGTAATCACAGGCCCATCCGGTTCAGGCAAATCTTCTCTTGCCTTTGATACGATTTATGCAGAAGGGCAGAGGCGGTATGTTGAGAGTCTTTCCGCATATGCAAGGCAGTTCCTTGACCAGCTCCAGAAACCGGACGTAGATTCCATTGAAGGGCTGTCTCCATCCATTGCAATTGAGCAGAAGAGAACAGCAAAAAGTATGCGCTCTACTGTAGGTACGATAACGGAAATATACGATTACCTCAGGGTAGCATATACACGGATCGGAAAACTTTCGTGCTATAAATGCGAAAGCCCTGTTGCTGCCCAGGGAGCGCAGCAGATCATTGATTTGATAAATACCCTTCCTCCGAAGACGCGTATCCAGGTGCTGTCGCCCATTGTGACCGGCAGAAAGGGAGAATATAAAAAAGAGCTGTACGAAGTCCGTAAAAAAGGATTTATCCGTGCCCGCATAGACGGGGAGATGGTGGACATTACCAGGGAAATAACACTGAACAGGCATAAACGTCATAACATAGACATTGTAGTTGACAGGCTGATCACTAAATCCGGGATCGATAAGCATGTATCCAGGGCAATAACTCTTGCAACCGCTCTTTCAGACGTAGTCATCATCAATATTATTGATGATAATAAAGATCTCTTTTTAAGTACAAAGCTTGCCTGTCCAAACTGTGGAATCAATTATCCTGAGATTAGTCCGAGGTTTTTTTCATTCAACAGCCCGTACGGGGCATGTTCCCGATGTAATGGTCTTGGATACAAAAATATAAGTGATGAAGACGGAGAAGTTGAAAACCTGAAGATATGTCCGGACTGCGGGGGATTCAGGTTAAGAAAGGAAGCGCTCTCTGTGAGGATTAATGGGGTGAATATAGGCGAGCTGTCTGAAAGGTCCGTTAAAGATGTTATCGAATTTTTAAGAAATCTGAAGCTTACAAAGACAGAGAAAATCATATCCTCTAAAATCCTGAAAGAAACAAAAGAGCGGCTCATTTTCCTGGACAAGGTAGGGCTCGGATATTTATCTCTGAACCGGCCTGCGATTACACTTTCAAACGGAGAAGCCCAGAGAATAAAACTGGCAACACAGATCGGCTCATCTCTTTCCGGGGTCCTTTATATATTTGACGAACCAAGCATAGGGCTACATCCCAGGGACCACAATAAACTGCTTGAAAGCCTTTGCAGGCTAAGAGAAATGGGCAATACCGTGCTTGTTGTTGAACACGATGAAGATACTATGAAAATGGCTGACCATATAATCGACATGGGGCCGGCGGCAGGTGTCAATGGCGGTTATATAGTGTCCGAAGGTGATTTGAAACATGTTACTGCTGACAGGAAATCATTGACCGGCTCTTATCTTCGCGGACAATTTTCTATTCCTGTTCCTGAGAAAAGGAGAAGGTCTCAGGAGTTTATTACTATAAAAGGCGCCCGGGAATTTAACCTGAAAAATATAAATGTCGATATCCCGCTTGGAGTATTAACATGTGTGACAGGTGTTTCAGGATCAGGCAAAAGTACACTGATTCTGGAAATTCTCTATAAGGCACTCGCAAAAAGGCTTTACTCTTCGCATCATGTCCCGGGCATGCACAAAGACATAGACGGGATTGAAATAATCGATAAGGTGATAGATATAGACCAGTCGCCGCTCGGAAGGACTCCCCGCTCCAATCCTGCAACATATACGGGAGTGTTTACTTTTGTAAGAAATCTGTTTTCCCAGCTTCCTGATTCAAGGATAAGAGGATATAAGCCCAGCCGGTTCAGCTTTAACGTACAGGGAGGAAGATGTGAGGCCTGCAAGGGCGACGGGCTCGTAAAGGTATCAATGCATTTTTTGCCTGACTTATATGTACCGTGTGAACCCTGTAAGGGAGCCAGATATAACAAGGAAACGCTTGATATAAAATATAAGGGCAAAAATATATCGGATATTCTTGGTATGACGGTCACACAGGCGCTCGACTTCTTCGGTGCTGTTCCTTCTCTCCAGCGTAAACTCAATACTCTCGAGAGAGTCGGTCTCGGCTATGTTCAGCTTGGACAGTCTGCAACCACTCTTTCAGGCGGTGAGGCCCAAAGGGTAAAGCTTTCGAGGGAGCTGAGCAAAAGGGCTACAGGAAAAACCCTCTATATACTTGATGAACCTACAACAGGCCTTCATTTTTTTGATATACAGAAACTTCTTGAAGTCCTGAACGGGCTTGTAGATGCCGGCAATAGCGTACTGGTTATTGAACATAACCTGGACATTATCAAGAGTGCCGATTATATTATTGACCTGGGCCCGGAAGGCGGCAATGAAGGCGGGAATCTGGTTGCAACAGGCACACCGGAAGATGTGGCTCTAAACAAAAAGTCCCATACAGGGGCGTTTCTGAAAGGAAAGCTATGAAGAAATGCAAAGCGCAAAGCGCAGAGCGCAAGGAGAAAAGAGCATGGTTCTGTTTTTTGCGCTATGCGCTTTGCGCTTTGCTCTTTGCGCTGATAATTCCCGGCTGTACCGAAAATAACAGGATGTACAAGGAAAGCCGGGTGCTGATGGATACGTACTGCACTATTACTGTTGTCAGTCCGGAAAAGGAAGCAGCCAGGGGGGCCATTGAAGCAGGGTTTGCTGAAATACAGAAACTGGATTTGCTGCTGAATTATTTTTCTGATGACAGTGAGATCTCGGCGATAAACAGGGCTGCCGGGAATCACCCTGTGAAGGTCAGCAGGGAAACGCTTGATATGATGAAGAAAACCCTGTATATCTCGGAAATGACCAACGGTGTTTTTGATCCTACTATTGCCCCTGTTGTTAGTTTGTGGAATTTTTCAAAGGATATGTCAAACCCTTTAGTACCATCTAAAAATATCATTGCCAGCACAGTTAAACTTGTCGATTATGAGAAAGTGAAAATAGACAGTGATAAACTTGAAGTATTTCTCGAAGATAATGATATGGAGCTTGACCTCGGGGGGATCGCAAAGGGCTACGCAGCAGACAGGGCGGTGGAAGCCATAAAGGCCAGGGGCATAAAGGCAGCCCTTGTTGCAGTGGCAGGAGATATCAGGGGGTTTGGGCTGAATACATCCGGAAATGCCTGGAAGGTGGGTATCCAGAATCCCCGGCCGGATTCTCTATCAGATAAACCGTGGGAAGACATCATTGCAAGCCTTCATCTCGGCAATATGGCAATATCAACATCCGGTGACTACCAGAGGTTTTTTATAAAAGATGGAAAGCGCTTTCATCACATCCTTGATCCTGAAACCGGATTTCCTGCGGAATCAGACCTGGTCAGCGTATCCGTCATAGCCCCTGAAGGTTATCTTTCGGACAGCCTCTCTACAACTGTCTTTGCGCTGGGTCTCGAAAGAGGATTGAGTTTTCTCGAGTCTTCGGGACTTGACGGGGTGCTGATAAACGCTGAGAAGAAAGTTTTTGTCACAAAGAACTTAAAAGGGAAACTAGAGATGCTGAACAACGAATATCGACTGGCAGAATAAATAATTGGTGTTTTTTCCTGGAGTCTTTTTTTAATCCTCAATCTTTAACTTGCGCTTTTCTGTATCTATTTCAAACGGAAATACTTAATCATTGAGGCGCAAAAAATGGAATTTTTGTGGTAGCGGTGGTATTTATTTCTTAGCGGAATGTGCACTTTCAGCATATTTTCAAAAGCGAGGATTGGTGTCCGAAAGTGCGGAATTTCAGAATGCAGTTAATCGTATTAGCAATAAAGGTCTACTTGAAACCATCTACGTGAAAGTGGCATTCCGTACAGTTCTGCCCGTCATAGTGTGACTGGCCGCCCGGGGCGGTGCCGTCATTCTGGTGGTGGTTTGTCATTGTATGGCAGACTTCGCATATGCCGTCGTATTCCGACGTGTCGCCGTCTGCAAAGGAGTTCGATCCGGTAGAATTAAAAAATCTTACTGTCTTGCTGCCGGTCTTTGTCCCGGCAATCTTAAAGTTTCTCCCTACCACTATCTTTCCCAGGTTCATGGGGTCCTGGACAGTGATGGTATCCGACGTATTACTGCTTATGGTGTATCGCAAGCTTGATTTCGCGGTATTAGGGATAAGCTTCAGGCCCTGGAACTGGTCTGTCTGCCACCCTGCATTCTGCTCGACAAGCGTATACTGATCAGGGACCGACGATGACTGGCCTATGTATGTGATGATATCGTCAAGGTTTATCGTATTCTTGATGAGCTTCCCGTAGATTACTGCGTATGTATCTCCCACAACAACCTTTGATAAATTTATCACTCCTTCAACCGTTATTGTAGTTGATGTATTGTTTTCTATTTTATATCCGAAACCTACAATGCCCCATGAAGTATCATAAATATCCGCAACAAGTACCAGCCCCGCAAATTCGTCAACTGTCCATGACGCCTTGCTGTCGGAGAGCTGGCTCTTTCCTGTCTCGGGCTGATTAATCTGTATGCCTGTCGAAGTATCCGAATACAGATGTGTGGCATCTCCGTATGCCCTGAACTGCGGCTGTCTGTGCGGGTAATGGCACGTCCTGCACTCGACCGACCACTCCCCGTAGCTGTTGCCGGCCTGTACACTGGAATGGGTTTTTACAAACGTGGCTGCACCTACCTCGTTATGACAGCTCGTACAGAGATTATTGTACTGGGTTTCATCTATGTTCGAAGGGGGCAGGTTTGTCCATGGCGGCAGAAAGACAGGCTCCTGCGAATGATGGCCTGAGTGGCAGTAGCCACATCCGTTTTCATTGTGGGGGTAATCCAGGAAACCGTTGGCATGGGCATATGCCGGTGAGAGGCTTATTCCCAGAATTAAAATGAACACCCTTATAATTAAATTCTTTTTCATTTCCTGACCTTCATCATTCGTCTTTTCATTTCGTTTCACATATTTATTTAAAACCAACCATCACTGTCTTTATGCTGCCGTCATCAAGTGTTACCCTTATCTGCCATATACCCCTGGAAAGGGCCTCAGTACTGAGATTATAGATGTACTGGCTGGCAATACTGTCATAACGGAATAAACTGCCTGTATCCGCCCCGCTTGTAGATGCAGCATCCAGCGGCTCTCCGAACGGTTCCTCTCCCGAATATTTCTGGAGAGCTATTGTTGCTGCAGCGGTTGATATATAAGCACCGTTAGCATCTGTTAACTGGAATTTTACAGGTACCGTGCTGCCCAGCTTGAACACACGGTCACTCCTTACAGGAGGCAGAAAGAAGTCCGGATTTGGAGATGCATAGACTACCGAATATTCCACGCTCAGAGAGTCGGAATTGCCGGCATTATCAGCGGCCGACACGGTAAAATCATGACTGCCGACTACAGAGGTATCCAAAGCCGAACCATTGGCTGTCGTACCTGACGAAGACGCAATACCGGATAACTCATCGGTCACAGACCACTCCACAATCACACTCTGATGGAGAAGGTAAGAAGCACCGTCCGCAGGTGAGGTAATCGAAATCTGCGGCATGGTCTTATCTATTTTGACCGCCTCGCTCTTCACTGTCTCTATGTTCCCTTCATTGTCGGTGGACCTGTAATAAACAACGGTTGAACCTTCATCGCTTATCATGAATGGAACTGTATAATCATTCCAGACGGCATTGTCAACGCTGTACTCTGTTTTAAGAACACCGGAGCCTCCTTCATTGTCAACCGCCATCAGGGTTATCCGGACATCAGAGACATACCAGCCGTTATTGCCGGTGCTTCCGGAAAGGGAAATGCTTGTTGCCGGCGGCTCGGCATCAGCTCCCAGTATACTGAACACCTCTACTTTTGCGGTATTCTGAGAAGCAACATATATCCTGTTATTTCCGCTTATGGCCAGATCGAGCGGGGTTCTCATCGGACTGTCCAGGTCATATACTGTCCCGAGATATGTCCCTGTATGATCGTACACCAGAACTACGTTCTGAAATACATCGGCGATATACAATCTTCTTTCACTGTCGACTTCTACACCCATTGGCCTGAACATTTTTCCTTCTCCGACACCAAATACACCGAAGCTGCGCTTGAAACTGCCATTCATTTCGAATACCTGTATCCTCGCGCCTGATGACCAGCCCCACATCCAGTTATATACCCGTTTGAAATCCGAGACTATGATTTCCGCATTTGCTTCATCAATCGCGATTGAAGACGGAAAATTAAATTGACCATTCCCGTTTCCCGTACTGCCGAAGGAGAAATATGATGAGCCGTCGGGATGATAGACTTTTATTTTATTTTCTTTGCCGTCTGCTACATATACCTTCCCGTCACTTCCCGTCGCTATAGCGTTCGGGTTCTTGAACTCTCCATAGCCGGATCCGAGTTCATCAAGATAGTTCAGTTCCGCGTCATAAGCTGCAATACTTCCCCTTCCCCTTAATCCGACATAAACCCTGTTGTCCCCGTATACCGCAACACTTATCGGTCTATCGAGCCCCTGGATCTGCTTTTTCAGGGACCCGTCGCTCAGGTCGTACACAAGGAGCCTTCCGTCGATCAAATCCGTCACATAAAGGTTCCCGTAAGAATCAGGGGCTACTGCGGTGGGTGCGCCAAGGCCGGCAGTTACAGGCTGAAGCCTCTCGTATTCCGGCATTTCCGCTGACAGGGGCATACTGAAAATGAACACGGAAAAACCGAGAAAGACTGTCAGCAGGTATCTGATTTTAGTTCGTGCCATTTTATTTGACCCTCTTAAAAGGATTTTTCATACTCCATCACTTTCATAACTGATCATGACAATTCAGACAGTAATTAGTCTGCTCCAGAAGCGTAATGTCGGAGTGGCAGGCAAAACACAGGTCCTCAAGCGTCGTGGTGATGAAGTCAACTGTATCTATTGTATCCATATCAGGATCAGGCTGAGTGAGATGACAATCCGTACAGACCAGGTCCGCATGCGACCCTTCATGACTCGAATAGGCGAAAAGATATGAAGACAGACAGAGAGCGGTAAAGAGAGTGATTACCGCTATAACAATACTTTTTATTTTTATATCCTTATGCCGCATCGTCTTACAGGCCTTTTATCTGATTTTTAAAGACCCCTTGAAGAAACTATTATCTTTATTTTTTAATGCAAAAAGTATACCAATTTTAACTCATTGAAAAATAAGGGAATAAATTTATTGCTGCAACAGGAACGGTTTAAGTTGCCCCAAAGGTGGGGCATATCACACAAAATATGTCTCCTGAAGGAATTCTCATCTGTGCTGACAAAAAAAGATTTTTAAGCTGCCCGGTAAAAATCAGGAGTAAATTAGAAATTAAAGATATAAGTGCAAAAATAAATATCAGAATGTAAAATTAAGCAGAACTTTACCGGCAACGTTTTATTTTATAAATTATTTTTTTAAAATGGCATTTGATTTTTATTATCAATCTTCGATTTTATAAGTGACGCTGATGAATAAATCCGATAATGCATCTTCTTTTGCCGGCAGCGAAAAGATCCGTCCCGAAGCCCTCCACATCGCACTCCTGTCGGCTTATGCGGTCGGCCTTCACAGCATTGAGGCATTGATCCCTACACCTGTCCCATGGCTCCGCCTTGGACTGGCCAATATCATAACCCTGACAACGCTTTATTTATACGGGTTGAGGGCCGGAATGACCGTAACACTTACAAGGGTCTTTATCCGGAGTCTGCTGGCAGGAACATTTCTGGGCCCGGCCTTTATCATGAGTCTTGGCGGAGGGGTCATAAGTACATTTTTTATGTGGGGTGTCATATCATTATCAGGAAGGCTGGCCGGTCCGGTAAGTGTAAGTCTCCTGGGGGCACTGGCGCATAACATTACACAGCTGTTCCTCGCCTATTTTCTCTTTGTGAGACGGGTTGAGGCAATTTTAATAGTAAGCCCGGTAATTCTGGTCCTGGGGACAGTTACAGGAGTATTTAACGGGATGGCCACTAATCTGATACTTAAGAAGATCCGGGAGAAAAACCGTCGGACGTCGGGCGTCGGGCGTCGAACGTGAAAAAACAGACGACGCCAAATGCTCCACACTCAACTTTTGACGTTTTTTACGTCCGACGCCCGACGTCCGACGGTTTTTTTCGGCAAAAAACTTGCCGAAAAATCCTTCCCGTAGGTATACTTCATGGTTAAGATGTAGAAAAGAAATCAAAACTATAATAGTGAGGCTGGAGGTCTTCATGCCCCTTTTCGGCGAACTCTTTGTAAGTGAACTGCTAAAAAAGCCTGTCCTTGACCCAAAGGGGGATGAACTTGGAATAGTAAAGGATTTCGTTGTTATTAAGGGCACTTCCCTTCCCCGCGTTTCAGCACTGATTTTAGAGGAGCGGAAGAAGCTTTACTGCATTGAGTGGGAAAACGTAGGTATTTTTAACCGGCGCATTATATCTTCCAAAGTCTATTCACCAAGAGTTGAACCCTATAAGCCTTCTGATGAAATACTGATGATCGTACGCGATATCTTTGATAAACAGATCGTTGATGCTAATGGTGCAAAGGTTGTTCGGGTAAATGATGTGCAGCTGGAAGGCCAGAACAATGATGCCTGTGTCAGTGGTGTTGATATAGGAATGCGGGGAATACTGAGGCGCCTCGGCATTGAGAGGAAAAGTGAAAAGGTGTACAGATGGCTGGGAAAGACCCTCCCCCAGAACATTATACGCTGGAGCTTTATCCAGCCGCTGGAGCCGAAACTTTCAGTTCTGTCGCTCGCAATTCCAAAGCAGATGATCTCTGACATGCATCCCGCGGACATTGCGGACATTATCAGCGGCCTTCCGCATGAACAGGGCATAGCCTTTTTTAAGGGGTTAGAGCCTAATGTTGCAGCTGAGGCCCTTCCGGAACTTGATGATGATCTGCAGAAAGCGATTATCGAGGACGTTGATAAGGATTATGCCTCCGAGGTTGTGGAACGCATGCCTCCTGATGAGGCCGCAGACCTTATTGCCGACCTCGAGACTGACAAGGCCCAGGAAATTCTGGAGTTGATAGAAGAGGAAGAGGCACAGGACATTCAGGAACTGCTTGCCCATGAAGAGGACACGGCCGGCGGGCTGATGACAAATCAGTTTATCGCATACGGACCTGATATTACGATCGAGCAGGCTATTGAAAATTTTAAAGTGGATGCCCCTGAGGTTGAGACACTTTACTATATATATATCGTTGAGGATGAGAAATTAAAGGGAGTCACAACCTTAAGGGAATTGATTCTCCACTCCCCGCATGTCCTGTTGTCCGACATTATGGAAACAAAGCTGAAAACAGTCTCTCCGAACACTGACCAGCAGATCGTTGCGGAAACAATATCAAAATACAACCTGCTTGCCATTCCCGTTGTTGATGATGAGGAAGAACTCCTTGGTGTTGTCACTATTGATGATGTTATGGAGGTGCTCCTGCCGCCTTCTTCCCGGAGGAAAAGGAGGGCGGTATGAGACGCCGTAAGGTCATAGTCACCTGGAAGAAATTCCTGCTCTTTCTGGCAATTATCGGGCCGGGTATCATAACCGCTTCCATTGATAACGATGCCTCGGGCATTACCACATACTCTGTTGCCGGCGCCCGGTACGGAAACATGCTCCTCTGGACGCTTGTCCCCACTACTGTGGCACTGATTGTTGTACAGGAGATGGCTGCAAGAATGGGTGTGATAACAGGCAAGGGACTGTCCGATCTCATCAGGGAGAATTACGGTGTACGGGCGACTTTTTTTATGATGGTAATCCTGCTGATCGCAAATTTCGGTACAACGGTGGCCGAGTTTGCGGGCTGGGCAGCAAGTATGGAAATATTCGGACTGAGCAAGTATGTCATGGTACCGCTGGGAGCTTTTTTTATATGGATACTTGTAACGAGAGGCAGCTACAGAGTTGTAGAAACTGTGCTGCTCGGCGCATGTCTGCTCTACTTCGGCTATGTCATTTCAGGATTCCTGGCAAAGCCTGAATGGGGGGAGGTCCTGCACAGTACAATTGTCCCGAAGGTTAAAATAGAACCGGAATTTACAATGCTCAGCATAGCCATAATAGGGACAACGATAACGCCCTGGATGCAGTTCTATCTGCAGTCTTCCATTGCTGAGAAGGGGATTAAAAAAAAGGACTATAAATATTCAAAGCTGGATGTAACAGTAGGGTGTCTGATAACAAACATAATAGCCTTTTTTATCATAGTGACATGCGCGAAAACACTTTTCCCTCAAGGGATCAGGATTAATGAGGCGCATGAAGCAGCGCTTGCCCTGAAGCCGTTTGCCGGGGATTATGCAGCGGCCTTCTTTGGAATCAGCCTTGCCAATGCCTCAATTCTCGGCGCCATCATTGTGCCGCTTGCAACAGCATATTATATTTGTGAAGCCATGGGGTGGGAGACAGGGATAAACAAGAGCTTTGAAGAGGCCCCGCAGTTTATGTGGATCTATACCGCACTGATCGTTATTTCATCACTTCTGGTCCTTATCCCTGACGCACCGCTGGTGCTCCTGATGGTGCTTTCATCTGTATTAAACGGTATCTTGCTCCCGTTTGTACTTATTTTTGCACTGTCACTAATAAATAATAAAAAGATAATGGGTGACTATATCAACACAAAAATGCATAATTATATCTCCTGGGCAACGATAGTCACCCTGATCGTTCTGACTTCAGCCTGGCTGGTAATGGCGGTCGTACCGGATTTGATTTAACAGGACTTAATTGCTACTGATAAATATAATAGCTACTGACTTACACAGACTAAAAAATGATAGAATATCTGGCTCAGGAAGATAAGAAGTAATTACATTCCTGTTTTTTGTATATAATCTGTGTCAGTCTGTGGCCGAATAATAAAGGAGAAACCATGGTAAAGACAATTGAACTTGTTGATGGAGTAGTGCATATGCTGGACCAGACAAGGCTGCCGCGTGAAGTTGTTTATGTTGACTGTATTGACTATCACATGGTTGCTGAAGGGATAAAGAAGCTCTGGATTCGCGGTGCTCCGGCAATAGGAATTGCTTCTGCGATGGGAATAGCGATAGGCGCCAGGGAAATCAAGGCAGACAATTACGATGAATTATTAAAAGGACTGGAGACGGTTTTTCAGACCCTGCTCGAAACAAGACCTACTGCCGTAAATATTCAGTGGGCTGTAGAGAGAGCGAAAAAGCTGTTATCCGGGAAAAAGGACGAACCGGTTGAAAGACTTAAAGAACTTCTGACTGAAGACGCAAACAGGGTGCTTGAAGAAGACATTGAGATCAACAAGACAATCGGAAAATGGGGGTCACAGTTTATAAAAGCAGGTGACACTGTGATAACCCATTGCAATGCAGGCTCTCTTGCGACCGGAGGATACGGCACAGCTACGGGACCGATCAGGGTAGCAGTTGAACAGGGGAAGAAAATCCAGGTGTATGCGGATGAAACAAGGCCGGTACTCCAGGGGGCCCGGTTGACAGCATGGGAACTAATGGAAGACAATATTCCGGTTACGTTGATAACAGATAATACGGCAGGCGCTATTTTGCGCAAAGGAGAGATCAACCTTGCAATAGTAGGTACGGACAGGACCGTTGCAAACGGCGATGTCGCTAACAAGATAGGGACGTATTCCCTGGCTGTCCTCTGCAAAGAAAACGGGGTGCCCTTCTATGTTGCCGCTCCTTTAAGCAGTATTGATTTTTCAATACCGACGGGAGACCTCATCCCTATCGAGGAAAGGGGTTCTGAAGAGGTGACCCATGTGTTCGAATCCCGGATAGCACCTGAAGGCGTGAAAGTCAGGAACATTGCGTTTGATGTTACACCTGCAAAGTATGTAACTGGTATAATTACGGAGAAGGGTGTCTTCAGGCCTGAAGATCTGCATAAGCTCAATGAACCGGGTACTGACCTGGAAGCTATAATGCTGAAGGCAGAAAAATAACAAAAAGGATTCAAGGGTTCAAGGGGCCAAGGGTTCAAGTGAGTGAATTAATCTTATTGAATTTTTTCTCTCGAACCCTCGACCCCTTGAACCCTCGACCCCTGTTTCTATTATAATATGCAACAAATGACAATCAACGAAATCTGGGAATACTATAAAGAGGACCTGCAGTCCGCTGAAGATAAAATTCAGGAGACCCTGAAGACGGTCGCCCCTGCGATCTCTGCGGTTGGGAACCATATTTTTTCAGCCGGTGGGAAAAGGGTCCGTCCATTGCTGGCCATACTCAGTGCAAGGCTCTTTGGTGCAAAGGGAGATGAAGTCAGTACCCTTGCCAGCAGCGTGGAATTCATTCATGCTGCTTCCCTGATCCATGATGATGTTGTTGACGGAGCCGGGCTCAGGCGGGGAAAACCGGCAGCCCATTCTCTCTGGGGAAACCAGGTTGTAATTCTGGTAGGAGATTTCCTGTATTCAAATGCATTGAGGCTGGCTAACCTGCTCAAAAGGCAGAGTGTTATGGACGGCCTCTGCAATGCGACTGCAAAAATGAGTGAAGGTGAACTGATACAG
>JBDLIC010000001.1:0-80928 GCA_039715075.1 Nitrospirota bacterium | reverse complement strand
ACTGCCCTGTTTGCGGAATGCCTATAGAAAATTTTGAGAACGTTCCTGATGCGATTAAAATTCCGGGAGACCCCAACAACCTGACTGAAGTGGAAAGGAAGCATGTACCAGTTGTATTAATAAGCAGGGAATGCAGTTCAGTGCACGGTGAAGGGTGTGCGGATGTACATGTCAAGATTGGAGAAATCGAGCACGTAATGGAAACAGAGCACTACATTAAGTATATCGATTTTTATGCCAGCAAAAAATACCTGACAAGGCTTGTTTTGACCCCGCAGCGCATTCATCCTTCCGTAGGCCTCTGTTTAAATGTTAACACCGGGAAATTGACTACTGTAGGGAACTGCAATGTACATGGCAGCTGGATGACAAAAGTCAGATTAAATGAAGAAGAGTAGGCAGTTAATGGTAGGCGATGCTGGTTTCGAACCAGCGGCCTCTGCCGTGTGAAGGCAGCGCTCTCCCCCTGAGCTAATCGCCCGTTAATCAATTATATATATGATGCGAATTATATGTTTACATATATTTTTGTTTCGTGCAACTTTCTTCACATGTAACTTATAACTTAATCTATCAATTAAATCTAACAATTAATACTCAACAATTTCCAATTTTGTACTTCTCATTTCTTATTTCCCCTGTGATATAATGGGGGCTATGCGCGTAATCATAGTTGGTGCGGGAGAGGTTGGTTTTCAGCTGGCAAAGTTCCTGTCTGTGGAAGATATTGATGTTGTTGTTGTAGACAGAGACAAGGAAAAACTCAAGCGGTTGTCTGCGAACCTCGATGTTGCCCTGGTTGAAGGTGAGGGCGGATCTCCTTCAATCCTTAAAGAAGCGGGTGCTGATGAAGCTGACATCCTCCTTGCAGTTACCAATATGGATGAGACCAACATGATCGCCTGCCTTGTTGCCAAGGTCATGTTCCAGATCCCCCGGAACGTAGCGCGAATAAGAAATATGGAGTATTTTTCAAATGATATTCTCCTCCAGAGCCTTGGCATTGACCCTGCGATTAGCCCGGAAATAGAAGCGGCGAAGGCTGTGACCCGGCTGGTAGAGGTCCCGTTTGCTGCTAATGTAGAAGATTTTGAGGGCGGTGAAGTAAGGGTCATTGGCTTCAGAATACCTTCTGATTCAAAACTGATCGGAAAGGCTTTCAAGAATCTTAACCTGCCAAAACCAAAAGTCCTTATAGGGGCAATTCAAAGGGGAGACAAGGTAATAATTCCTTCCGGTAATGACACGATAAAGAAAAATGACATCATATATATGCCTGTGAAAAAGGATAATATTAATCATGCCTGTACCAGTGTAGGCGGCGTAGAAATGCCGGTAAAGAGGGTCATGATACTGGGCGGAGGACGGATCGGGTTCTATGTAGCAAAGACGATGGAAGAAAGGAATCTGAACGTCAAGATTATAGAAAAGGATGTTGAAAGGTGTAAATTTCTGCTGAAATCACTCAAAAAGAGCGTAATACTCCATGGAGATGGTTCGGACCAGAAGCTTCTTGAGGAAGAAAATATTAATGATATGGATGTATTCGCCGCTATATCAAATAATGAAGAGCTTAATATAATGGCCTCACTGCTCGCCAAAAGCCTCGGGGTCAAGAAGGTGATAACAATTGTTAACAGGACCGATTTTCTGCCGCTTGCCAACAATCTTGGAATTGAGGCTGTGTTGAGCCCAAGGATGATTACTGCCGGTACTATCATGAGATATGTGAGAAGCGGGAACATACTTTCGCTTACAACCGTGGCCGAAGGGAAGGCCGAAATAATGGAGGCTGAAGTAAAGGATGGATCGATTCTTACCGGGAAGACACTACATGAAGTTGAGCTTCCGAAGAAAACGCTTATAGGAGCAATTATAAGGGGTGATGATGTTATTATCCCTTCCGGAAGCGACAGGATTTCGGGTGACGACAAACTGATACTTTTTACTCTCAAGGAGTCTATTAAACAGGTAGAAAAACTTCTTCAATGAATACCGCTCTCGTCTTTAATCTGACAGGTATAATACTGCTCATTTCTTCGCTGTTTATGCTCGTACCTCTCTTCACTTCACTGCTTTACAGGGGGCAGGACCTGAATGCATTTTTTGTCTCTTTCACTATCACTTTTTTTGCAGGGCTCCTTATATATTTTCTAACAAAAAGCCAGCAACGGATAGAGCTTAAGCACAGGGACGGATTTGCTGTTGTAACCATGAGCTGGCTTGCAATGTCGCTGTTCGGATGCCTGCCTTATATGCTGTCGGATGCAGCACTCTCATTTACCAATGCATATTTCGAATCAATGGCCGGTTTTACTACTACAGGCGCTTCAATCCTGAGCAACCTGGAGGAACTGCCAAAAGGCATACTGGTATGGAGGAGCCTGACGCAGTGGATGGGGGGGATGGGAATAATAGTTTTTTCTCTCGCAATCCTCCCGATGCTGGGAGCCGGCGGGATGCAGCTGTTTAAGGCTGAAGTGCCTGAAATAGGGGTCGAAAAACTGAAACCGAGGATCATTGATATGGCGAAATCCCTGTGGTATATATATGCAGGGCTTACTGCTGTCCTTATGCTTCTTCTATCGGTTGCCGGGATGAGTTTATTCGATGCCCTCTGTCATGCCTTGACAACTATGGCAACAGGTGGATTTTCAACGAAGAGTTTAAGTATTGCATATTTTCAGAGCAGCTATATAGATCTGATCATAACTGTTTTTATGTTTATTGCCGGTATTAATTTTTCTCTTCACTTTTACGCTCTGCGCGGTAACCTTTCACGCTTTGGGAAAAGCAGTGAATTCAAGTTTTACTGCACGGTTGCTTTTGTCGCAACAATAATTATTACGGTAAGCACAATCGAGTCGGGGCATTATACTGCACTGGGGGCGTTGCGTTATGCATCCTTCCAGGTCGCCTCGATTATGACTACCACCGGGTTTGCGACTGCTGACTATGAACTGTGGCCTGTGTTGTGCCAGATGGTGCTGATATGCCTGATGTTTTTTGGCGGTATGGTCGGTTCTACCGGAGGCGGAATGAAGCAGGTGAGGATCCTCCTGATGTTAAAACAGGCCTACCGCGAGCTCTATCATTTAATCCATCCCCATGCGGTTACTGCCCTTAAGCTGGATGAGAAAAATGTTCCTAAGGAAACGCTCGGAGGAATATGGGGGTTCCTGTTTCTGTTTATTCTGATTTCGGTTGTTGCAACACTTATAATGACAGCCCTTGGAGTTGATATTGTTACATCTGCCACTTCGGTGATTTCTGCGATGTCAAATGTAGGGCCCGCGCTTGGAGAAACCGGTCCGGCAGATAATTACTTTGCGATACCATCAACCGGTAAATGGGTCCTTGTCTTATGTATGCTGATCGGCAGGCTTGAAATATATACGGTTATACTGCTGTTTGTCCCGATATTCTGGAAAAAATAATTGTATTTTAAATCACAGTCAGTTAAATGAATTGAATATAGTATGAAAAAGAGAGTCAGGAAAAAAATTTTCTTGACAAGAGGTGTATTTATTTGTTTATTTATCTGGTAGAGATATGTATTATATAAAAATATGAAAAATGGTAAATACTTTTTTTATATGAATTCAAGAATAATTATAAAAGTGTCGATATAGAAATATGAACTTTATTTATGAATCCCTTGGGGGTTTTATTCCCTGCGGCGTGCCGCGTTTGAATATGAATTCAAGAATAGTTATAAAAGTGTCGATATAGAAATATGAACTTTATTTATGAATCCCTTGGGGGTTTTATTCCCTGCGGCGTGCCGCGTTTGAATACAAAAAATGCATTAATACCCCGTCCGCTTGCGGCGGGGAAGTTTATTCTATTTATTTGGAAGTTTGTTGGGGGAACAGGCAATGTTTAAAACAGCTGAAAACTGTTTAGACTTTATCCATATAAAAGTCACTCAGTTGGGAATAGATAATCTTTAGATGGGTAAACTGCTGAGAGCCAAATTATCATATCTTAAAACTTCACTGAGGCCTGAAAAAGCCGCTGAAATCCACAATAACCTTTTTTTACTTCATCAAACCTTAAACAAGAGAAAGAACCCTTAACGTATGTTTTTTGGAAAAAAGGAAATTATCGGCCTCGACATTGGCTCCAAACATATCAAGGCAGTTCAGCTAAGAGAAGCCAAGGGCGGCTATCAGCTGCAGAGACTGGGAATTGCAACGCTGCAGCCTGAACTGATAGTCGACGGTTCCATACTTGATTCCTCGCGGGTTGTGGAAGCGATCAAAGAGCTTATTTCGAATACGGACATCAAGGTCAAGGATGCAACTCTCTCCGTGTCCGGGCATTCGTCAGTAATCATCAAGAGAGTATCGCTGCCGCAGATGTCCGAGGATGAACTGGAAGAAACAATAAAGTTCGAGGCTGAACAATATATACCTTTTGATATTGAAGATGTGAACCTTGACTTCCAGATACTCGGCCTTGCGGAAGAAGACAATATGATGGATGTTCTTATCGTGGCAGTCAAGAGAGACAAGATTAATGAATATGTTTCGGTCGTAACCGAAGCGGGACTAAATCCCGTGGTGGTTGATGTAGACGCATTTGCACTTGAAAATATGTATGAGCTTAATTATGAGGTAAATGAAGAGGGAAATGTGGCCCTTGTTAATATCGGGGCCAGTATGATTAATATGAACATTCTTAAAGGAGGAGTTTCTGTTTTTACCAGGGACAGCTCTGTAGGCGGTAATCTTCATACAGAGGCCCTCCAGAAGGAATTTACCATTTCCTATTCAAATGCTGAGAAACTGAAGCAGGAAGGCTCGATGGAAGGAATATCGCAGGAAGATGTGACTGCAGCCTTAATTTCCGCGTCGGAAGATATTATTGCGGAAATTTCCCGTTCATTTGATTATTTCAGGGACACGACAAATATAATGAATATAGATGAAATAATTCTGAGCGGTGGCGGTGCCCTGGCCAGGGACTTTGCTGTTTTATTGTCTGAACGGTCAGGTATTGAGGTCAAAGTTGCGGAACCATTTAAGAATGTACAGGTACCTGATACCTTTGACAGTGAATATTTAAAAAAGGTCGAGCCGCTTGTGTCGGTTGCAATTGGACTCGCCTTGAGGAAGGTTGGAGATAAATGATCCGGATCAATCTTCTACCCGGGAAAAAGAAGCCGATGGTACTTCCCCCTCCGATAATCTATGGAGTAATAGGTACATTTATATTAATAATTGTAATAGTTGTCTTTTCTGTCTATCTGAATAAAAAAGTTTCTGCGATGCAGAATGACATAGTGGTAAAAGAGAAGAAGTTAAAAGTATTGAAAGAGAAACTGAAGGAAGTCCGGAACTATGAAAAGGACAACAAGGAATTCAAGGAAAAAGCGGAAATTATTGAAAAGCTGAAGAAGAACCAGATTGTTCCCCTCCGGTTGCTTGATGAAGTAAGTGATAAACTTCCCAAAGGCGTTTGGCTGACACGGCTTACTGACAATGGAGGACTGATCAATATGGAGGGCTATGCTCACTCAAATTATGATCTCGTCGGATATGTCCAGAGTTTAAAGGGATCAAAGCACCTTACCGGTGTTACGCTTACGGAATCACGACAGACTGAACTCGAAGGGGTGTCTGTATACAAATTTAAACTTACGTTCAGGGTTAAGGTATAATTCATCATGGCAGCTAATATTAATATCAATTTAAACCTCAATAAATTTAAAAGCCTTCCTTCCCGTTTTCAGATATTAATAGCTGTAGCCCCGGCTATTGTATTGCTGGCATTATTTTATTTTTTTATTTACTCTCCAACCAGCAAGGAAATTAAAATATATGAAGCCAAGATTGTCAAACTTGATAAGGAAATTATGACCAGCCAGGCTAAAATCAGCAAGCTGGATGATCTTATCAGGGAGAATAAGATACTCAAAGTTAAGCTTGAAAAATTGAAGGAGCAGTTACCTGAAGAGAAGGAGGTGTCCGTCCTTTTGAAGCAGGTATCCGAGCTGGGGTTGAGGTCCGGACTTGAGATCCTCCTCTGGAAGCCGGAATCAAGAAGGACCGGCCCGGGAAATCTTTATGTAGAAATTCCGGTCAAGGTTGAAGTGCTGACCGGTTATCACAGGCTGGGCGACTTTTACAGTCATATAAGTCGTCTGCCGAGGCTGGTCAATATATCACAGATTGATTTGAATAAGAAGAAAGGTAAAACAGGGGGCAAAAGTGACCTTATTGAGGCCAAGTTTATGGCCAGCACATTTGCGTCCATAGATAAAAACGAAGCAGCAGTTGCCGGGAAAACGGTCAAGAAATGAGAAAACACTCGAATAAGATAATAAAAAAGCTGATTACAGTTCTTTTTACGGTGGTTATACCCGTAAGCGCAGCTTTTTATGGATGTAGTGATGACAGTAGTGCTCCTCCTGTCACAACAGCGGTTAAGCCTGTAATAAAGGGGGCTGTCATTGCTCCTGCTGTTCCGCCGGTTGAGGCTGTTCCTGAAATAAAGGAATCACAGGCGGGCTATGTATATGATCGGAGAGGCAGGCGTGATCCCTTTTCATCGCTTATTATTCCTTCGGCTAAGAGCTCAAAGGATGACAGTAAAATGGGCACCCTTGAAGGGTATGATTTAAGTGAATTTGTTCTGCTTGCCATTGCCATAAAAGGAGAGCAGTTTTATGCCCTTCTTACTACGCCTGACAACAGGTCGTTTACTGTTAATAGAGGTGATACGGTAGGCCTGAACAATGGTAAGGTCATGGAAATCACCCGTGATATGGTAGCTCTGGTCGAACACACGGTCAACTACAAAGGCGAAAAATTACCGAGACAAATAATATTGGAGTTTCATAAAGGAGAATAGAATAATGAACATCAGGAAATTTTTTTTATTATTTATGGTCTTATTGATATTCGGCATTATGGGACTCAACGTACTGTCTGCGGAGCAGGCTGCATCAAAAGCAGAGATCACTAAAATAGATGTGACTGATGTTGACGGTACGACCGAGATCAGGATAGAGAGCAATACTCCTTTTAACTATACAATATTTAAACCTGCGGATCCGTTTCAATTAGAAGTGGAGCTGCAGGATGCAGAGCTGGGAGAGTTTAATGACAAGATGGTCTTTGATAGAGACGGTGTCATGGAAATCACTCCTGTAGAGGATGAAAGTCTGCAGAATGCTGTTAAGCTAAGGATTACCTTTACCGTACCTGCTGATGTTGAACCGGTTTATACGGACAACCTTCTGATACTCGCTTTTGATAACCCTGATGCTCTTGAAACTATGGCTGATGCAGAAGAATCTGCATCCGGGGAGAAGGTCGTGGAAGAGATTGCAGAGGAAGAAGATTTAGATGAAATAAAAGAGATTGCAGAGGATGAAAGCGAACTTTTGATAAAGAAGTATGTGGGTGAAAAGATATCCATAGATTTTCAGGACGCGGAATTGGTGCATGTATTCAGGCTTATTGCAGACATTAGTGGCTATAATATTGTGGTCAGTCCTGATGTGAAAGGGAAATTTTCGATGAGGCTTGCTGATGTCCCCTGGGACCAGGCCCTTGATGTAATACTCAGGAACTACAACCTGTCAAAAAGCGTAGAAGGTAACATCATGAGGGTAGCTCCGACAAGCGTTCTCTCCAGGGAAGAGGAAGCAATTGCCAAGGCCAAGGAGTCCCAGGAAAAGGCCGGTGACCTGATAACAAAGGTCTATCCAATCAACTATGCGGATGTTACTGCCATCAAGGATTCCATAAATGACGCAAAGATTCTCACGAAAAGAGGCTTCATCAGTGTTGATGAAAGGACGAGTTCTGTAATAATAAAGGATGTTGACAGGAAACATATTGAGTACAATGACCTTATAAGGGCGCTGGATGTTCCGACACCTCAGGTGAGTATAGACGCGAAGATAGTTGAAGTAACAACAGAATTCCAGAAGGAACTTGGAATACAGTGGGGAGGCCTCGTAAAACCTACTCCTCAGACAAGGATTTCAGGTGTGTCCCAGACTGTTGACAAAGGATTCTTTTCAAATGAACCGTTACTGGTCAATCTCCCTGCAACATCTGTAGGCAGAGGCAAGGGAGGAGCGATAGGGCTTGGATGGGTGGGTGCAGGCGCACTCGAGGCCCTTGATCTTCAGCTCTCGGCAATGGAGAGCTCCGGTCAGGGTAAAGTAATATCCAACCCTAAAATAACCACAAGCGATAACCAGGAAGCAAAGATTATGCAGGGCAAGAAAATACCGTATTCGACCACCTCTGACAAGGGAACCAAGACGGAATTTATGGATGCAGTGCTGGAGCTTACGGTAACCGCTCATATTACTCCAGAGGGGACTATTGTAATGGACCTTGAAGCAAAGAAGAACGAAGCTGACTTTGCCGGGCCCCAGATTGGCGGTATTCCGACAATCGATATTAAAGAGGTGAAAACACAGGTGCTGATCAAGGACAACGATACCCTGGTAATCGGCGGTATTTTCAAGACCAACACCGCGAAGAACAAGGAAAAAGTTCCGTCTTTGGCTGACATACCTCTTTTAGGAAAGCTGTTTCAGTTCAAAAAGGACATAGACACAACAAATGAGCTTCTCATTTTTATTACACCGAGGATCGTGAGGTAGCTTGTTTATGAGCAATGATAGTGCATATGGAAAAATATTCAGCCACGGATTTGCTCAGATAGACGCAGATACGTATTTTACAAAAAAGAAAAATCTGCGGGAATCCGCGAAAATCCGTGGCAAAAAAGAATTCATGTTTTTATACGGGAGGAGTAAATGATAAAGAGATTTATTTTTACAATATTTTCTGTCTGCCTTGTTTTTGCGTTCACAGGCTGCGGGGGTAGGGGAAATGATGCGCCGGAGGGTGCTAAAATTACTTTTGTGCCTGAAAGTATAACGATAACTGATGACGGTGAGCCAGGATGGGATAGGAGTCGTTTTAAAATTATAGTCAAGAATGGAAAGGATATTCCCTTAAGTAACGTAAAATTGGAAATTGATTTTCCCTTTGCCAGATCAGGTACACTTACCTCTGATTATCTAGTGCAGCTTTTTGATGATGGCTCTGAAACGGATTCACCGATGGAAGCAAAAACGGGTACAGATGGTACATATACATTGATCTTTGACTATCTACGGGGAGGTCTGGATTATGAAGGAGATGTTCTTGCTACCTCTGGCACTGCTAGTAAAACAGCAAAATTTACAGTTGCAGGGGGTTCGTCAGAATAATAATGAATTTGGTGATATAAGCGATTAAAGGTTCTTTCCTGTTAAAGACCATTATAAGGGGTTCAAGTTATCAGCTTGAGCCCCTTAATTTTAATGTAAGTATTTCCCTATTTTTGCATATATGTTTTTCCTGCATATCACTCATGGGTTTGAATATCTTCTGATTCTGCTTTACTTTCCTTTTTATTTTTAATAACATAGTGGCATGAAAAGACTGGATATAAACAAGCTTAAAGATTATTTTAATTTACGGGATGATCTGATTGCTGCATACGTCTTCGGGTCTTCTGCTGCAAACAGGTCCGGTTCCGGAAGTGATCTTGATATTGCCGTACTTCTTGCTGAGAATGTCCCTGAAAAAGATTATGGTTTTATTAAGGAGGAGATCATTACTGCTGTTGTGGAGCTTCTGTCGTTTAATGAAATCGACCTTGTCGTGTTAAATACCGCATCTCCGCTGCTTTGCCATGAAGTCCTGAAAAAAGGAGTTTTATGTTTTTTGGGGGACGAGGAAAAACGAATAGAGTTTACTGTAAAAGCCACAATGCGGTACCTTGATACTGCTTATCTCAGGAGTGTTCAGGACCGGATCATTCATGAAAGAATAAAGAGAGGGAGTTTTGGTTATTTCACGGGAAGTCATAAATACTCGATTGAGAAAGTTAGATAAGGCTGTCCAGATACTCCAGCAGTCAGCTGCAATATCTTATAAAGAGCTTATCGGGAATGATGTACTCATAAGCGCCGTAGAAAGGAATTTTCAGGTTGCAATAGAATGTATGCTGGATATCGGGAATCATATAATTGCGGAAAGAAGCTTTGAAAGCCCTGATGATAATAGCGATATAATCAGAATACTGGGCGAAGAGAAAATTATTCCTCCGGATTTTGCGGTGAGTATTAAGGGCCTGACAGGTTTCAGAAACATACTCGTTCATGAATATACGGGAATAGATTATGAACTGTTATATAATTACCTTGTCCATCGTCTTGATGATTTCAGAGAGTTTGCAAAATATATAAGTGTTTATCTGGATAAAGAGGAGAAAAAATAGACGGTATGACAAATCTAAGGTATCTTACATCAGGAGAATCTCACGGGCAGGCGCTGGTCTGTATTATTGACGGTGTGCCATCGAATCTTTCGTTATCAGCAGATGATATTAACATAGACCTTGCCAGACGGCAGAAGGGTTTCGGCAGGGGCGGACGTATGAAGATAGAGTCTGACCGCGCAAAGATACTCTCCGGAGTGCGCCATGGGAAGACCCTCGGCTCGCCCGTGTCTCTTATGATTGAAAACAGGGACTGGGCCAACTGGCTGGACATTATGGACCCGGAACCAATAAATTTCAAATCTCAAATCTCAAATCTCAAATCAAAAACCGTTACCCGTCCGAGACCAGGGCACGCTGATCTTACCGGGGTATTGAAATATGAACATCGGGACATCAGAAATGTCCTGGAGCGTTCAAGTGCAAGAGAGACTGCAGCAAGGGTGGCTGCCGGAGCGGTTGCGAGAAAATTTCTCTCCGGGTTTAATATTGAGGTGATTAGTTATGTGACGGAAATAGGGGGGCAAAGACAGTGTGCAGGGGACAGGGTGCAGGGGACAGAAAAAGAATTGCTGCTGCAATTTAAAAAGGCTGAAGCTTCACCTGTAAGATGTCCTGATAAGAAAACTGAGGAAAAGATAATACGTAAAATCAAGGGCGCGTTGAAAAAAGGTGATACCCTGGGGGGTGTTTTTGAAGTAGTTGTGCTCGGGGTGCCTGCGGGGCTCGGCAGTTACGGTCAGTGGGACAGTAAGCTCGAGGCAAAACTCTCTTATGCCATTATGGGTATTCAGGCAATAAAGGGCGTGGAAATTGGAATGGGTTTTGAGGTGGCCAGGAGACCGGGGTCTGAGGTGATGGACGAAATATATTATAGAAGTCAGAAGTCAGGAGTCAGGAGTCAGAAGAGATTAGAGACTGCAGGGGGGTTTTACAGGAAGACCAATAATGCGGGGGGTATTGAGGGGGGAATGAGCAATGGGATGCCTATTGTAGTCAGGGCAGCTATGAAGCCCATACCGACATTGAAGAGTCCTCTTGCATCGGTAGATATTTTCACGAAAAAGAAGTTTAAGGCAGCATATGAACGATCAGATGCCTGTGCTGTGCCTGCTGCATCGGTTATCGGGGAAGCCGTGACTGCTCTTGTAATTGCTGACAGCTTCCTCGAAAAATTCGGCGGGGACAGTATGGGAGAAATAAAAAGAAACTATGAGGGGTATTTGAAGCAGATGAGGGAATTCTGAAAAAAAAAGGATTCGAGGATTCAAGGGTTCGAGGTTTCGAGTGAAAAAGAATTTATTTCTATCACTTGAATCATTGACCCCTCGACCCCTTGAACCCTTTATTATCTAATTATGAAAATAGTACTGACAGGCTTCATGGGAACCGGCAAGACTTCTGTCGGCAGGGAACTGTGCAGAAAACTCGGCTGCCGTTTTATTGATACTGATGTGCTGATTGAAGAGCGTGAGGGCATGCCTGTTTCTCTCATCTTCAAGAAAAAGGGAGAGGATTATTTTCGCGGCGTGGAGAGGGCCACAGTTGAAGAGGCAGCACTAATGAATAATGTTGTTATCGCCACGGGCGGCGGTGTTATTAAGGACAGAAAGAATGTTGAGAACCTCGGCAGGCTGGGCACCATAGTTTGGTTAAAAGCTGATCCGGAGATTATTCTCAAGAGGGTCATGACTGAAGGCGGGAAAAGGCCGCTGCTGGATGTTGAAGAACCCCTTGAGGAAATAGAAAAACTGCTTGCAAAAAGACTGCACCTTTATGAACAGGCCGATCTTTGCATTGATACCAATTTTATCACTCCTGAGGAAACAGCACAGGAAATTATCGAAAGCCTTGCTCTTGATACTCATAATGTGACCGTGGACCTGGGAGAGAGAAGCTATAATATTGTTATCGGGAGTAAAATCCTCCAGAGGCTCGGACTCAGAGTAAAGGAGTTCAGACCTTCCAGGGTTGCGATTGTCAGCAACCAGACAATCTTTCCGATGTACGGGGACATACTTCTTAAATCATTACGTGAGTACAATATTGAACCTGAAATTTTCCTGATACCGGATGGAGAGGAGTACAAGGATTTTCTCTGGACATATTATCTTCATGGAGAACTGCTTAAGTCGAGGTTCGACAGGAACGCCTTTCTCATTGCATTAGGGGGCGGAGTGGTAGGTGATATAACCGGTTTTGTTGCTGCAACATATATGAGAGGAATAAGGTGTATACAGGTCCCGACCACCCTTCTTTCGCAGGTGGACAGTTCCGTTGGTGGAAAAACAGGTGTAAATCATCCGCTCGGCAAAAACATGATAGGGGCTTTTTATCAACCGTCACTCGTCATGATTGATGTAGACACGTTAAGGACCCTCCCGGAGCGTGAGTTTTATACCGGGATGGCCGAAATAATAAAATATGGTGTTATTTCCGACAGAACGCTTTTTGATTTTCTAGGGACAAACCGTAACGGAATTGTATCTCATGGTGATGACCTTGTTAAGATCATTAAACGCTCCTGTGAGATCAAGGCAGATGTAGTGTCCAGAGATGAAAGGGAGGGCGGCCTCAGGGCAATCCTGAATTTCGGACATACAGCAGGACATGCCATAGAAACTGTGACGGGTTATAAAACATTCCTTCACGGAGAGGCCATTGGAATCGGTATGTGCATTGCAGCTGACCTTGCCGTAAGGATGGGCATTTTTCAGAAGGAGGATGCTCAGAAAATCAAAGACCTTGTCAGAATGTACCGGCTTCCATCTGAAATACCGGCAGATATTAATATCACTGAAATTATCAGTGCTATGGAAATTGATAAAAAGGTCAAGGCAGGTAAATTAAGGTTTGTCCTTCCTGAATCAATCGGCATTGTTAAGATCATCGAAGATGCTGACAGGGAGTTGATTAAAGAGGTACTGGCATCGAATCAGTCAGGATAATAAAGGTATTTACATCTCCTTCCTTCCTTCAAGGGATTTACTCAGCGTAACCTCATCCGCAAACTCAATGTCCCCGCCGATCGGCAGTCCGTAGGCGATTCTGGTGATTTTTACTCCCATCGGTTTAAGCATCTGGGATATGTACTGGGCGGTGGTCTCCCCCTTGGTGTTGGGATTGGTCGCGATGATAACTTCCGTAAAATTTCCGGTCTTTACTCTATCTGCCAGTTCATTGATTTTTAATCTGTCCGGTGTTATTCCGTCAATTGGTGAAAGGGCCCCGAGCAGGATGTGGTAAAGGCCGTTGTAGACTTTTGTGTTTTCAATAACTATCAGATTGCTGGGCTCTTCAACAACGCAAATCTTTTCTTTGTTCCTTCGGGGGTCGGTGCAGATAGAGCAGACGTCGCTTTCAGAAATATTAAAACAGTTTTTACAGAAACGTGCCTTTTCCTTCAGCCGGGTAATGGCGTTTGCAATAGACAGGGCTTCCCCGTCCGGCATTCCCATGATAAAAAACGCCAATCTCTGTGCAGACTTCCTCCCGATGCCGGGCAGCTTCGTAAGCTCAGTTATCAAATTTTCAATAACATTGCCGCTCATTAACCGAACATGTTCCCAAGTCCCGGGATGTTCATTCCGCCGGTAATTTTTCCCATATCCTCAGATACCATCTGCTGCGCCCTGCGGAGGGCCTCGTTCACAGCTGCCACTACCAGGTCCTGGAGCATTTCAATATCATCCGGATTAACAACATCCTTTTCTATTTTTACGGAAATAACCTCCATAGCCCCGTTTGCCACTGCCACAACCATCCCTCCTCCGGCAGATGCCTCAACGGTCTTCTTTTTTGATTCTTCCTGGACCTTCCCCATCTCACTCTGCATTTTCTGGGCCTGCTTCATCAGGTCCCCGAGCATTTTCTTTGACATAATTACCTCCTTTGTTCCTATTCTTTTATTTCTTCACTATCCTCAAGTGACTTAACCCTGAGCAGTGAACCGTCAAATATTTTTATGGCGTTTTTGACCAGCGGTTCATCAAAAACTTCTTCCTTGATTTTACCAATGTCCTTCTTTGGCTGATTTCCCGGTAAAGATAAAATCTTAAGCCTGAGGTTCTGTCCGCTTATTTTTTGCAATACCGGTTGAATAACGGAAGCCTGGCTTTTTATCGAGTCAGCAAGTACTGACATCCCTCCATTGAATCCTATCACAAGTTCCGAATCTGTCAGGTTGACCAGTTTGGCCCCTTCAAGTTTGCAGGAAAGGCGGTGGTCATCGGAATCAATTGTTTCAAGCAGTTTTTTCCAGATCTCCTCTTTGTTCCTTATGGGCACGCTGTTATCTTCTGCGGCCGGTTCTGTTATTTCAGTTTTTTTTTCTGTAACGGGGGAGGGTTTCTCAATCTCCGGTCTCTCTGTTTTGTTATTTACGGGCGTTTCGTTAATGGCTTTCAGAATGTTTTCAATGGATGTCATGCCTTTCACAAAGGAGGTCCTCAAAAGCCCGAGTTCAAGTGTATATCTCGGATTTATGGCACTCCTTACTTCCCCTTCTATCTTAAGAAGTTCAGACAGAAGCAATGTCAACTGCTCTATACTGATATCTGAAGAAAGGGCCTTCAGGTTTTGGATATCTTCTTCCGAAAATTCCAGGAGGTCCCCTGCATCGCGTGTAATTTTAACTACAGCAATATTCCTGAATTGCTCAACCAGCTCTTTGGTCAGCTGGCGAAGGTCACTTCCCCGGTCTGTCAGTTCCTTTATTATTGAGAGAGTACCCGAAATGTCGCCTTTAATAATTGAGTCTGAGAGGTTTGCGATAATTTCGGATTCCGGCAGACCCAGCAGACTCTGGAGTTCTTTCAGGTCAATTTCATCACTGAAAGAATATGCCTGATCCAGAAGGGTAAGGGCATCTCTCATACTGCCGTCAGCTGCCTTTGATATCATTTCGATTGCAGCATCCTGTATTTTTATATTTTCAGTGTCCGAGATTTTCCTGAGCTGTTCCATTATTCCGGCTTTTGTGATTCTCCGGAAAGAATGATGCTGACACCGGGAGAGTATTGTAGCCGGAATCTTTTTGGGCTCAGTCGTGGCAAAGATAAAGATAACATGCGGAGGAGGTTCTTCCAGTGTTTTTAGCAGAGCATTAAAGGCTGAGGTGCTAAGCATATGTACTTCATCGATTATGTATATTTTATACCTGCCGCCTGCCGGCGCATATTTTACCGTTTCCCTTAATTCCCTGATCGCTTCAACGCTGTTGTTGGATGCCCCGTCGATCTCGAACACATCTACAGAGGCCCCATCCGATATTGCTTTGCAGTTCTGGCATTCACCGCAGGGTTCACTGCCGTTTCTCTGTTCACAATTAAGGGCTTTTGCAAGGATTCTTGCACATGATGTTTTACCTACACCCCTGGCACCGGAAAACAGATAGGCGTGTGCTATTTTACCGCTTGCAAGAGCGTTTTTTAGAGTTTTGGAAGCGGATTCCTGTCCAACAAGATCTCCAAAACTTCGTGGACGCCATTTTCGTGCGAGAACAATGTAGCTCATAATATTAAATTGAGTATAGAGTCAGGAGTTAAGAGTTATGTGAAGCCATCTCCAAACTCTTGACTCCTAACTCTATACTCTATAAATAATGGCCGGTCCTTCAGGTGATCTGCGGCACACAGAATAACCACTTACCGTTGCTTCCTTCCGGACCTGGCGGAGTTCGCAGCAAACTGTTGCACAGGGCCCAAAGGCCCGACCAAATTTAGAGTCAAGAGTCATGAGTTTAGAGTTTTATAAATAACTCTTAACTCATGACTCTAAACTCTAACATGGCGGAGAGGGAGGGATTTGAACCCTCGAGACGCTATGAACGTCTACACGATTTCCAGTCGTGCTCCTTCGGCCGCTCGGACACCTCTCCAATTTAGCTATCAGCTATAAGCGGTCAGCTGTCAGCTAAAAAACCTTAAATAATAACGTGTTAAGTTAAGAATTAAGGGTCGGGTAATCCCGGATCAAACTTTACTTAACCTATTACTTTATAACTTTAGCCATATAACTTTCAACTTCGCAGGTTTTTAATGTTTTTTTAAGCTGATAGCTGACCGCTGAAAGCTAATAGCTGTTTTATGGCGGAGAGGCAGGGATTCGAACCCTGGGTACCTTTCGGCACAACGGTTTTCGAGACCGCCCCATTCAACCGCTCTGGCACCTCTCCTTGAAAAAGCTATCAGCTTTCAGCTGTCAGCTCAAAGACTGCAGTAAAGATCTTTGATCTTTCCCCTGTTCGCTGGACACAATAATTCAATATTATACTAATAAATCATTTTATCTTCGCAGCTTGAAAAATTTTTTTAATAATTTTGAGCAGTTATCTTCCAGAATACCGGAAACAACCCTGACCTGGTGATTCAGTCCGGGATCGTGGAGCAGCTGATACCGGCTGTTGACCGCTCCGAACCTTTCATCCCTGCATCCGTAGACCAGCCTGCCCAGCCTGGCATTTATCATTGCTCCGGCACACATTACGCATGGTTCCTTGGTTACATAAAGAGTTGTGTCTGACAAGCGCCAGTCGCCAATAATTTCTGATCCTTCTCTGATAATCATTAATTCTGCGTGAGCAGTCGGATCATTTGCGGACTCTTTCCTGTTACGGGTCCTGGCGATAATCTGATTATCTATGGCGAGTACAGCGCCTACCGGTACTTCACCTTCTGCATATGCCTCGCCTGCTTCCTCAAGGGCAAGGCGCATAAAATACTCATCCCTGTCATTCATTTATCATCTGGTTTTTTCAGGGGTTCGGGGAAACATACCGGACAATACAGCTCACCGTAGTCGAGACTGCATATATGACCGCATTCAGCACAACACTCACATTTATCCAGTGGTTTTTCACAAACAAAACAGGTTTTATTGTCTTCAGTCATGGTTGAATTTCCAGTTTATTCAGAATAACTCAGCAAATGGTCTCAAATCAAGTGAAGGATTGACCAATAAACTGCTGGCGTTATTTTCAGAACAATTTAAGGATACTGACTGCGGCCGGTGTTACAATTGACCGGTCCCTGGATATAATGATCAGGGTCATGAATAACCTGGTGTTCAGCAGGGCATTGGAAAAAATTAAAGAAGATGTTATGCTGGGGAACAGGATCAGTGATGCTGTTAAAAAACACCCCGGTCTGTTTCCGACCATCGCGGTCAGGATGATATCTATTGGAGAGTCAGCCGGGAACCTTACTGAACAGCTTGATTATCTCTCGAATTATTTTCTTGATAAACTTGATGATATTTCAGAGAAAATGGGAAAGATGATCGAACCGATAATTATTATTGTGATTGGCGGCATGTTTGTGGTTATTATCCTCGGGCTGCTGTCTCCCATATATGATCTTGTTTCAAATATAGGTAATTAAATATGGATTTTCTCGATTTTTTTGAACTTAAAGAGTACCCGTTCAGGTTAACACCGGATCCTGCTTACTTTTTCCCCTCTTCCAGTCATAAAGAAGGGCTGCTACTGATGGATTATGCCATTGACCAGAAAGAGGGAATTCTTCTGATTATCGGCGGTCCGGGGACCGGCAAGACCACGATGTTAAAGGTGTTCCTCGAAAAATGGAAGTCCCAGGCTGAAACTGCAATGATACTTACACCCCGCCTCTCGCCGGAGGAGTGTCTGATTTCGATTGCTGAGGACCTTAAAATCAGCCTTGAGAACAAGAGTAAAAACGAAATAATAAAGGCCCTCAGGGATTTCATGACCGTGAAATCAAAGGAAAATAAACGGGTCATTATTATTCTTGATGAAGCACAGAACCTGCCTGCCGATACCCTTGAAGAGCTGAGACTGCTTTCGAATCTTGAAACAGACAAAGACAAGCTGATACAGATAATACTAATCGGACAGCCCGAGCTTGAGGAAAAGCTTATGACCGAAAAACTCAGGCAGCTTAACCAGAGAATAACCACAAGGATCCATTTAAGGCAGTTCGGCCAAAAGGAAACAATGGATTATATTGATTACAGGTCCATAAAAGCCGGTAAGAGAAAACTGCAGATCAACAAAAAAGTGGGCAGGCTTATTTATAAGTATTCTAATGGTACCCCGAAGCTTATTAATATGGTAATCTCCAGGACTTTAATGGCAGCTTTCCTTGAAGAAAGCACAACCATACTTCCAAGGCATCTGTATCATGCTACGAAAAGCCTTAAGCATAGTGATATTAAGATTAAAAAATCACTGAGGCCGGCGCTGGCGGCCGCTGGTATTTTTCTGGTACTTTTTGTTGTAAGTGCGTCTGTATTTTTTTATATGCAGCAAAATAAAATGAAAAATTCAGCCCACCTTATAACCGCTCCTGCAGTTGAAAAAACTGATACAATTGAACCTGTTGAATTAGCGGAGGATCAGACAGCCAGGGAGACCGTAACCCCGTCCCTGGAAGAAGATATAACTGGCCCTGCTCCTGATGAGACTATTACTGATAAGACTGTCACTGATGAAACTGTTACTGATGACCCTGCTCAGCCTGTTGCTGACGGAAATATTGCAGGGGAAGCAGAAGCGATAATTACAGCAAATGAGCAGGAACAGATTCCTGATGACAATCCAATGCCTGATATCAGGCTTGTATCAGTAAAAGTTTCGGTTGCCAACATCAGGAAATCTCCCTCAGTTGATGCTGGGAAAATAGGTCAGACATACAGGCATAACCAGTTTCTGGTGCTGAATGAATACATTGACGATCAGAACACAACATGGTATCTTGTCCCTTTTCAGGAAGAAAAAGGATGGATATCCGGGTGGATCGTAAACAAAGTCGATATAAACGAGATGGTTAGAGAAGAGTCTGAGATGGTTGAAGAAGGGCATATCACTGAAGCAGATACTGTTAATCCCGATGCCCCGGTTAAGGAAGATCCGGATAATATTCCGGACCGGGGTAATGCGGTTCTGCAAGAGGCCAGGGCAGAGTCCGGCAGTGGTCAGCCCCGGGACAATCTCCAAATATCCGAAGAATAAAATATTGCTAATTGCCGGTGATAAAAAGTAATCATACGTTATGATGCCGCAGTGAGGCATCAGGAGAGAATAAATAATGGATTTAGACAAAATATCAATGACCGCTCAGAAGATAAGTTTTGCATTTGAGGACCTGTTCTTTGATGAAAAAAAGAAGAACAAGTTTGTTGCTTTTTTCGAGAAGTATCTCGAACCCATTGATCCGGGGGGCAGAATGGATATCTATGATGCTACAATTCAGCTTGGACGAAAAAAACCGCAGGAGTTCGACCGTATGATAAAAGAAATGGAAGAAGCGGGTCTGATATAAATGTAGGGGCAGCCCTTGCGGCTGCCCGGCTTGCAGATGTCAAAGGGCAACCGCAAGGGTTGCCCCTACCGTACCGCATTCAACAAAATGTAAATCCTCTGCTTTGCCTTAAATTTTGTACTGCTGTCAACTGAATCAAGCGCATATATATGTTTATAGAGCTGCAGCGCTTCTTCTTTCATGTCCTGTTTTTCATAAATCCTTGCCAGGCCAAGTGAACCTTCGGCGCTGCCTAATTTTATCAGGTGCGAGTAGTAGGCTGATATTTATATAATTGACTTAACTGTGCAAATACTTATATATTTTTACAATCATGAATATTTCGAATGAATCCTTTGATTTTCTTGTAATAGGCGGCGGAGTTGCAGGCTTAAGGGCCGGGATTGAGCTTGCGTCGAAGGGTAGTGTGCTTGTCCTGACTAAAGACAAGGCTACAGAGAGCAGTACAGGGTATGCACAGGGGGGCATTGCCGTTGCCATGAGTGATGAAGACGAGGTCAGCATTCATTATGATGACACCATAAAAGCCGGTGATGGACTGTGCAACAATGATGCGGTGGGAATGATGGTTGAAGAAGGCCCTGCTTATTTGATCGAACTTATGTCATGGGGCGCAGATTTTGATAGAGAGGGAAGCGGGCTTTCATTCACAAGAGAAGCAGCCCATACACGCAGAAGGATCCTCCATTCCCATGGTGATTCAACAGGCAGGGAAATCGAACGTGTGTTGGTTAATAAGGCACGATCGTTTAATTCCATTACCAGATATGATTATGCATTTACCCTTGATCTGATTATCCGGGACAACCGGTGTATAGGCGCAACTGTACTGAGGGGAGGCTCAATCGTCAACATATTCGCAAAGGCGGTAATACTTGCGACCGGAGGGGCCGGCCGGCTCTTTTCCAGGACAACAAACCCGTTAATTTCAACTGGTGACGGAATTGCTATCGCATACAGGGCCGGGGCATTGATAGTTGACATGGAGTTTATGCAGTTTCACCCCACGACCCTTTACTCTCCCGGGGCTCCCCAGTTTCTCCTGAGCGAAGCAATGAGAGGGGAAGGTGCTGTCCTTAATAATATTTATGGAAAACGTTTTATGCATGAATATCACGAGATGGCTGAACTGGCTCCAAGGGATATTGTGACCAGGGCAATCGTCTCCGAAATGGTAAAAACGGAATCAACAAATATTTATCTTGACCTTACACAAATGGATAAGGTTTTTGTAAGAAAGCGCTTTCCATTAATCTACGCGACATGTCTTCAGTATGATATCGATATAACTGAAGACAAAGTGCCTGTCTGCCCTGCTGCGCATTATATCATGGGGGGGGTAAGCACGGACCTTGATGGTGAAACCAGTATTAAGGGCCTTTTTGCCGCGGGAGAGGTTGCATGCACAGGGGTACATGGCGCAAACCGGCTTGCTTCAAACAGTCTTCTTGAATGCCTTGTCTTTGGTGCAAGAACTGGTAAGGGGGCGGTGAAATATGCAGCCGGAATCAGCAATCAGGAAAACAGACCTGATTTATCGGACCTGAAGCCGGCAGCAGGTGAAATGGGTAATAAAAGCCCCTTTGATTCAGAAAAGATAATAAGTTCACTTAGACAGTTAATGTGGAGCAGGGTCGGAATAATAAGGTGTGACGAGTCGCTTCAATCAGCAAAACAATGGCTTAAGAACAAGAGTTACATTCTGGATATCCAGTTTCAGAGCAGAAGGGAGTCTGAGCTGAAAAATATGATAACCGTTGCAGGACTGATGACCGACGCAGCTCTTCTGAGAAAGGGGAGTGCAGGGGCCCACTTTCGTTCTGATTTCAAAGAGAGAGGGGAAAAATGGCAGAAGCATACAGCGTGTGAGAAGGGGAAAACTCTAAGCTGGATTGACTGAACTTTATGGAAATATTACTAAACCGGGGAATAAATTTTTTTAAAAAATACTGTAGTTATCAGTGGAGAGTAAATGTTAATTTGCTGGCATTTGTGAGTCTGGCCGGTCTTTTTAATAGTGCCATATAGAGTTTTTCATCTCTGCCGTAGATATCATTCCTGAACTGCAGGGTGCCTTGTTCATCAACCCAGGATGTCAGATATAGAAGATGGATGCGCATGGGTTTAGAAAGATGCACAAATTGTGTCTTACTGGTTTCAATGGATTTCAAAATTTTCTTACGAGACCAAACAGGATTATCCGACAACAAGTACTCAGCCAGGTCCAGGGGTTTTTCGATACGAATGCATCCGTGGCTGAAGGAGCGGACATTTCTGGAAAAAAGTCCCTTGCCTGAAGTGTCATGCAGGTAAACATTATATTTATTTGGGAAGATGAATTTTATATTGCCCAGAGGATTTGATGAACCGGGTTCCTGAATGAGTTTGTAGTTGAAATCATCTTCAGTGATATCAAACCATCTTACAGTTTGCGGGTTTACCTCTGTTGCATTATGCGACCAGTTGCTCATGATTTTTATGTTTCGCTTATTCAGATAATCCGGATCTTCTTTTACTTGTGGCAGAACTTCTTCCAGTGCAATACTGTCAGGAATATTCCATGAAGGATTAAGCACAATATAACTCATCGTCTCGCTCAGCACTGGTGTATGCCAGAAAGGCTTCCCAACAATTACATCCATTGACATTATTGTGGCACCGTTTTCTATTACGTCTAATTTAAAGGCTGCTATATTTACCATTATATAGCGATGTCCGAGGTTTCTCGATGTCCAGCGCATTCTCTCCAGGTTAAGTTCCATTTGCCTGATTCTGTTTTCTACAGGTACATTGATAGCCTCTATAGTCATAGCCCCGACTATCCCGTCAGCGTTTAATCCGTGCCGCCTCTGAAATTGGATTACTGCATGTTCAAGCGCTTCATCAAAAACAGCGTGATCTCCTTTCATTTCCTGTTCCAGATCGCCAGAGAGAGTAAGGCGCTTCCCTAAAGCACTGACTTTAATTTCCCTGCCCCCTCTTTTTAATAGATTGTTGCCCCGGACTTTTGGCCATCCTCCATTAGCTTCTATTTTTCTGTAACGCTGGAGGCTTTTCCTCAGCCCCGCATAGCTGTCCTGCAGGGGCAGGAGTTTTTCAAGAGATGTCCTGATAGTATTCTCCAATAAAGCAGTTTCTAAAATTTTATCAATATCTATCTGATTTCGGTTTGTATGCCATTCAGTTTCTGCAATCAGGGGAGCAACACATCCACCTGAAAAGTGACACCCCAGTGTTAAAAATGAGTCTGTCAGGAGTACATCAAGTTCAGCTAGTCCACTCGGATTTAAGCTGGCAGTATTTAACGTGACTTTAAAATATTTCATAAGATTTTTTATTACATCAATATGATAGTATTCAGGGATCAGTCCATGGCTCTCAACATCTTCTAATATGTTCACAAAAATTTGTGCCTGCTCAAAGGACTTTGTATTTACAATCCATGCTGACCGGAAATTCCTGGTTTTATAAAAACGTCTCAGCATTTCGGGAGAATGTATGGGACTGCCATTGAACGAATATGTTGGCGGCGTGCCAGATGAAAAAATATGTGATCTTATAAGTTCACTAACTTCAGATGATGGAACAGCATCATCTGAGATTGATTCGACCGGTAAAGCAGACAACCAGAAAAATAGAAAAAAGAAAACATAAAGAACCATTAAAAAAGTTAGTCTCTTTTTCATTGCATAACCTTCATAGCATGTAGTAAGTCGTGTCTTGAAATCATTACATATATCTTTCCTTATACATTCGGCACAATCAATATATTTATTGAGCAGGAAACACGTAATGTGTAAGAGGTTTTTGCAGAGCAGAAGAAAAGCGAAAAGAATGGCATACAGGGGTAATCTGAAGAAATTTTTAAGTTAAATAAAAGACAATCTTATAGTGTAAAATAATAATACACTTAGTGTCAATAGAAATTTACAGTTTAAAAATGTAATTTATTTTTACATCAAGTGTAAAAAAAGCTTGACATTTCCACAAAACTGTTGTTATAATTTACATAGTGTTAAATAAAGTGACACTCCCAAAAAGATAGTATAAGCATTTTTTAAAAGTTTAGGGGCATTTTCAGGATTCATGAGGCCATCTCATGATCCTGCAAACATAAGGTAATGTTTATTTACCATCTCATTTTGAGATGTTTAATTACATTAGAAAGGAGATTGAGATGATGAAAAAGATGATAAGGTTCTTTAAGGATGAAGAAGGTGCTACCGCTGTTGAGTACGGCATAATGGTAGCAGCAATTGCTGCAATTATTGTTGCTGTTGTTTTCTCGGTTGGCGATAGCGTTCTTGGAGCATTTAACGCAGTTGATACTGCACTGACACCGGCATCGTGACTCTGTGCATCCCCTGTCTCATTTGGAGACAGGGGATGCAAAGCCAATTTGATATGTAATTGGCTGAATGTTTGACCTTACATTATTAAAGTGAGTAAATTTTTTTAAGCAACATTTAAGAAGGTTATTATGAATATGATTTTTGCAGATACAAATATATTAATGTTATTGACAACTATATTAATTATTGCTGTTGTAAATGACCTGAGATTTCAAAAGATCCCTAACATTCTTACGTTTCCTGCCATGGTTGTGGCAATTGCTTATAACAGCTGGTTCAGTGGACTGGAAGGCTTCTTGTTCAGTATTGAAGGTATCGGTCTGGGAATGGCTGTATTTATTGCTTTTCATCTTTTTGGCGGCATGGGGGCAGGTGACGTAAAACTGATGGGCGCTGTGGGCGGATTTCTCGGTCCCAAGGGTGTATTCATTGCTTTTATTTTTACTGCTTTTACAGGCGGCATATATTCATTGATAATTCTTGCATATCACGGACATCTCAGGGGAACACTTAAAAGGTACGGAACCATGTTTAAGTCTTATATATTAACCCGGAAAATTGTATATGTATCTGCTTCGAACAAAGAAAGTAAACTCCGTTTATGTTATGGAGTTCCTATTGCAATGGGAACGTTGTTAACTTTTTTATTGAAAAGTTTTATATAAATAAAAGATTGGAGGTATGAAATGGGAAAGTATAAACCAATTATATTGCTTGCTTTAGGCTTTATCCTTGCACTGGTAACCAGCATCATTACATATGACTGGTTGCAAAAAAAGGCTGAGGCGGACATGACAAAACCTTTACAAACCCAGAATGTGGCTATAGCAAAAATGGATGTAACCTGGGGAGATGTTCTGACCGAAGACATGGTAGAACTGGTGCCCTATCTTAAGGATACGCTGCCTGATGGCCACTTCACTGAAAAATCATCTTTAGAGGGTCGAGTTGTAATCACCCCGATAAAGGCTAAAGAACCGGTTTTTGAATCCAGCCTTGCTCCAACGAGCGTTACCGCTGGTGGAGTGGCAGCAGTCATCAGCCCCAACAAGCGCGCAATGGGTGTGAAAGTTGATAAAGTTATCGGTGTTTCAGGCTTTATTCATCCGGGGAACAGGGTTGATGTACTCGTGACTCTGAGAAAGCATGATAAGCAAGATCCTGTTACCAAGACTGTTCTTGAAAATATACATGTGCTCGCTGCCGGTACGAAGGTTGAAAAGGACAGTAAAGGGAAAAAGTCCGTAAAGGTAGATGTAATTACACTTGAGGTAGACCCCATTGAAGCAGAAAAGCTGGCCCATGCAGCAACTGAGGGCAAGATTCAGCTGGCCATGAGGAATTTTACTGATACAGATGATGTTTTAACGAGCGGTTCTACCAGAAATACCCTGCTGGCATCATATTCCAAAGCCAAGAAGAAAAGGACATACAAGAAGAGTAAGAGTAATAGCTATACCGTTGAGATGATCAAGGGAACCGATGTTAGCAGCGTGAGAATTAGGAGGAGGTAATCTATGACTAAGAAAATCAGTGCTTTTTCAACAGCAGGGAGCAAATCAATTTTTTTAATAATCTTTATCCTTATTGTTCTCCTCCACGCCAAAAGCTGGGGAGAGGTTTCTACAAGGATAACAGTTGATACCTCTAACCCTCAAAAAATTTTCCTTACAAAAGGGAAATCGGTCATTCTTGAAAGTCCCATGCCTGTAAAACGAATTTCAATAGTTGATACTGAAGTAGCCGATGCTCTGGTCCTGACTCCCAAAGAGGTTTATCTGACAGGAAAATCGATCGGGAAGACAAGTCTTACTTTGTGGGTTGACAGCAAGATTCACGCCATATTCGAACTTGAGATTACTCCGGACATTGTCGGTCTGAAAGAAAAAATTTACGAGATCTTTCCGGAGGAAAGTGATATCCATGTTACCAATACGCATGACAGCATCGTACTTTCCGGCACTGTATCAAGTGATCTGAATGTCTCGCAAATACTTGCCCTGGCAGAGGCCTATGCGCCTGAAAAAATTATCAATTTACTGCAGGTCAGGGGTGTGCATCAGGTTATGCTTGAGGTCAGAGTAGCAGAAATTTCCAGAGACCTTTCAAGGAGGATGGGTGTTAATTTCAATTATATAAGCAGCTCCGGCAGCAATATAGGAATATCAATGCTGAACAACCTTACTTCATTGCCTCAGGAGGGCTGGCCTGGAAATGCATTAGCAATATCTGATCCGGTAAATTATCTTTTTGCTTTTACTTCCGAAAATACTGCTTGGACAGGCATAATCGATGCCTTAAAAGAAGAAGGGTTGGTAAAGGTCCTTGCTGAACCTACACTTATTGCTTTAAGCGGACAGCAGGCCGAGTTTCTTGCCGGAGGTGAATTCCCGATACCGGTCCCCCAGGAACTCGGTAGAACAACAATTGATTACAAGAAGTTTGGTGTTGGGCTGAAATTTACCCCCACAGTATTGAGCGGTGGAAAAATAAATCTGCAGGTTGCGCCGGAAGTGTCTGAACTTGACTTTACAAACGCTGTCACCCTTGGTGGTTTCGTTATTCCGAGCATAACTACAAGGCGGGTGTCTACAATGATTGAGCTCGCTGACGGCCAGAGCTTTGCGATAGCCGGACTTCTCAAGGATAATGTCAGGGAGATTGCCCATAAATTTCCTTTTTTGGGTGATATTCCTGTTATCGGCGCCCTGTTCAGGAGCACTTCCTTCCAGAAAAACGAGACAGAATTGATCATTATAGTTACGCCACATCTGGTGAAACCTCTTGAAATGGCAAAGCAGACACTTCCAACAGACGAATTTATCGAGCCGGATGATATTGAATTCTATCTGGGCGGAAAGCTTGAAGGAAAAGAGAAGAGGGTAACTCCGGTTTCTGCCTCTCCCGCAAAAACCACAAAAGAAGATGCTGCAAAAAAAGGAGGATTAGAGGGAGAATTCGGTCATATAACACCAGAATAGAAATGAAGGAGGATAAGATGATATACAGAATTGCTGTTTTAACAGGGTTTATATTATTAATGCTTTCTGTTTCCGTTGTCGCGGCTGAACAGAAAAAGAGCAGATTAGAGACGGACTTCGGGACATCGTATAAACTTCAGAAATTCAACCAGATATTAAATCCTGATGCAGAGAAAAACCTGGCGCCGGTTGAAGGTTTTAACGGAAGGGCAGCACAAAAATCTGTTGACAAGTACCTGAAAAAATTTGCATCACCTCAAAAGGATCCTGTGTACTCGTTTTCCATTGGTGGGGCAGGTAAAAAGTAGGAGAATGAAATTATGAAACTTAAAGATCAGGAAGGCGCGTCTGCTGTTGAGTTTGCAATTGTTTTACCGCTGCTTATGATGGTCCTTTTCGGGATCATCGAATTCAGCATCGCCTTTTACGACAAGGCAATGATCACAAATGCCAGCAGGGAAGGCGCCAGGGCAGGGATTGTCTTAAAGGCGGGTACGAGAGAAGATGCAGCAGAAAATGCTGAAATTGAAAATGTAATTAATTACTTCCTGACAGATAAACTTATAACCCTGGGAACTGCAAATACACCTGTTGTAGCTATTACCAGGGATGGATTCTCAACAGGGAATAATCTTTCAGTTACCGTTACATATATTTATGACTATTATGTTCTTCCCGGTTTTGTTGCTGGAATTACAGGCCCTGTTACGCTTGACGCGACAACAGTAATGAAAATGGAGTAATGATGAACTCTATTAATAACAAAATAATTAATTTGATTTTAAGCAGAGGATTGCGGGACAATTCCGGAGCAGTAGCCATTATTGTCGGCATTTCAATGATAATGTTGATGAGCTTCGCCGCCCTTGCAATTGATCTCAGTCACCTTTTTGTTGTAAAGAATGAACTCCAGAATGCATCTGATGCAGCTGCACTTGCCGGAGCCCGCGTTCTTTATAACGATGACGGATCAATGATAAATGAGAGCTCCAATCAGACTGCTTTTGATGCGGCTCTCCTGAATAAAAGCGAGAATGTATCCGTTGATGTTCATGGCCTCCAGGATGGTGATGTGCAGAGGGGGCACTGGAGTTTTACTACAAAAACGTTTGAAGCAAACCCTTCAACAGCTACTTTCAATCTCTGGGATCTTACTACACAGCAATTGGACGAAAATCCTGGTTTTATTAATGCCGTAAAGGTAACAACCAGAAGAGAAGATACCCCGGCAGCATCATTCCTGGCCACTATATTTGGTAAAGACAGTTTCACGTTAAGCGCCGACGCAGTGGCTTACATAGGTTTTGCCGGAACATTGAATCCGGGAGATGCGGAAATGCCTATTACCATTTGTAAAGAAAGTATTCTCATAGACGATGCATACAGCTGCAATATCGGCAGAATGATCAACAGCGGACAGGATGTGCAAACTAATAACACAGCCGCGTGGACCAGCTATGCCCAGCAGCGGGAGTCCGGTGATTCTGATCCGTGTCTTGGAGGTACAAATGCCAACGAGGTAAGAGAAGTGATTGATCCTCCCGGCCCTGTAAAGTGTTTCGGCGAAAATATGGATATCCTGCAGCTCGGTAAACCAATGGCAACCATGGGAGGAGAAGCAGAAAGTGTTTTATCAAAGCTGAGAGACTGCTGGGTTGAAGCAACAGATATAACCGGTCCTGACGGCACCCCTGACGGCGTTCCTGATACATCGTGGAACCTTACATTGCCTGTAATAGAATGTCCGGGAAACAATATCGGTGTCTGTGAAGAAGTAGTCGGAGCCGTTAACATAAATCTGGTATGGATAACAGGACCGGGGGAGAGCTCCTGTGATTTTAATAGTGAAAACCTGCCTCCTCTGGAGCTGGATGGCTGGAGCTGTGGATTATCAGATCCCTCAGCGGCCACTGATGCAGAACTGCAGGCCTGCTGGGACAGTTTTGTCAGTCATTTTAACCTGCAAAATGCCGATGGGGGTACAGCCCCATGTGCTAAGAAATCTTTATATTTTCAGCCGGATTGTACGGCCCATGAACCTACCGGCCGTAGCGGCGGTGAAAACTTCGGGATTCTGTCAGAAATCCCGGCGCTTGTGGAATGAGGGAAAATAAAATGAACGAAAAAAATATTTCTGTCAGACTGGAATTAAAAAGCCGGCAAATAAAAGAAGAGTTTGAGCAGCTGGTTTCATCCATAAATGGATATCAGATAAAAAACTCCGGTAATCCGGGGCGCTGTGACCTTTTGATCATGGAACTGGGTGATCATGTTAATGGAGAGTTCGATCTGTTTCGTTCCCTTAAGGCCACCGGTGAAATAAGCGAGGTTTTTCTCACTTCATCCAGCACAAATTCCGGTATTTTAATTGAGGCACTGCGCGCGGGTGCAAAAGAGTTTTTTACACAACCCCTTAACAGGGAAGATGTTACGGCTTCTCTGTTGAAATTTAAAGATCAAATGGAGGATGCCCCAATTGTCCCTCATAAAACAAAGAAGGGCAAAATCATTAATGTTATCGGCGGTAAGGGAGGAGTGGGCACCACTACTGTTGCAGTAAATATTGCTGCCAGTCTGAATGAACTGGAAAATGTTGAGTCTGTAGCACTGATAGATATGAACCTCGTCTTCGGGGAAATTCCTCTGTTTATGGATATTAAAACATCTTTTAACTGGGGAGAGGTCGCAAAGAATATATCACGGTTAGATTCGACATATTTAATGAGTGTGCTCGCAAAACATCCTTCAGGTGTATATGTACTTCCGTCCCCAACTGATTTTAACGGTGTAAATTATGCTGATCCTGAAATTATCGAACAGCTCCTGGCAATGATGAGGAGCAAATTCGATTATATAGTCATTGATAACGGTCAGTCGCTTAATGAGATTTCCCTGAAGATACTTGAATTGTCCGATACAGTGCTGCTTGTATCTATTCCGACTCTTCCATGCCTTACAAATGTCAAGAGACTTCTTGAGACCTTCTGGAAGCTCGGATATCCTCAGGAAGACAGGGTGAAGATAATTATGAACCGCTCTCATAAGAAATCCATGATTTCCACAAAAGAGGCAGAAGAAGGAATCGGGGAAAAAATCTCATGGCTGATACCTAATGACTACAATTCAGCCATGTCAGCAATAAATAAAGGGAGAGTCCTTTCTGATATAGCAGAGAAGGCTGAAATTACGAAAACCATTAAAGATATTGCGATGAACTTGTCTAATGGTGGCAAAAGAAGCAATGGGAAAAAGAGCTTTTGGGGAAGGAAGCTCGTAGGCTGATTATTATAGAGTAAAAAAAAATTATTAGGAGAGGTTTATATGAGCATATTTGGAAACAGGAAAAAAGAAAAGAATAATGGCGGTTCTCCTATGAGAAGTGAAGAAACCGGTACAGCCGTTGCTGAGAAAAACGAAAGCTTCGCAATGGCCAATGAATATTTTGAGTTGAAAACGAAGATTCATGGCAAGCTTCTGGATCTAATAGACCTTTCCATGATTGATGCCCTTGAAGAAGATGCCCTCAGGAGTGAAATAAGGAGGCTGGTACAGGGAATATTACTGGAAGAGCAAAACAGTGTTCCGCTTAATGCAAGCGAAAGAGAAAAAATAATCGTGGAAATTCAGGATGAGGTGCTGGGTCTCGGGCCGCTGGAGCCGTTGATGAAGGATCCGACCGTATCAGACGTGCTGGTCAATACTTATAAGCATATATATATTGAAAGACGCGGGAAACTGGAATTAACAGAGTCAAGGTTTCAGGATGATGTACACCTCAGGAAGATTATCGACAAGATAGTGTCTGCTGTTGGACGGAGAATTGATGAGTCCTGCCCCATGGTAGATGCCAGACTCGCTGACGGTTCGCGTGTTAATGCCATTATTCCGCCTCTGGCACTGGATGGACCGATGGTCTCAATCAGGCGTTTTGCCGTTGACCCCCTGGAACTGGGCGACTTGATAGAACTAAAAACTCTGACAGGTGAAGTTGGCGAACTTTTACAGGGGATTGTGAAGGCACAGCTGAATGTTCTGATCTCCGGTGGTACAGGTACAGGAAAAACCACCATGTTGAATGTACTCTCGCGATTTATCCCCGGGGAGGAAAGAATTGTTACCATTGAAGATTCCGCAGAACTTCAGCTTAAGCAGGAACATGTTGTACGCATGGAGACCAGGCCTCCGAATATTGAAGGCAAAGGCGAAGTTACACAGAGGGATCTCGTGAGAAACAGTCTGAGAATGCGGCCGGACCGCATAATTGTGGGTGAAGTCAGAGGGGCGGAAGTTCTTGACATGCTCCAGGCAATGAATACCGGACATGACGGATCTCTTACAACCGTCCACGCTAATTCCCCGCGTGATGCCTTGATGCGTCTGGAGGCACTGATGGCAATGACCGGGATAAATATACCGGTTGACGCAGTGAGGAGATATATCAGTTCCGCAATAGATGTTGTCATTCACTCTTCACGTCTCGTAGATGGAAGCAGAAAGGTCGTAAGCATTCAGGAGATCACAGGTATGGAGGGGGACACCGTAACATTACAGGAAATTTTTTCTTTTAAGCAGACCGGGCTGGATGATCAGGGCAGAGTAAAGGGAAGGTTCAGTGCTAATGGAATAAAGCCAAGATTTACAGAACGCTTTGAGGCCCTGAACATACCTTTGAGTAATGATCTTTTTGATCCGGATAAAGGTTTTGAAATCTGATATGAGGTGTAAAAAATTATGGAAATAATAATAGGTGTAGGAATATTCTTAACAATTGTCTTGCTGGCAGAAGGGGTCTATTTTATTTCGAAGACAGGAAAGAAGCCAGAACAAAAAAAGATCAAGAAACGTTTAAGGACACTCTCATCGGGAAGTCTTAAGAGCGAAGAGATTGATATTGCCAGGAAGCGCTTATTGAGTGATGTGCCGTGGTTTAACCGGATGCTTCTTAATTTCCCTGTAGTGAATCAACTGGAACGCTTAATGGAGCAGGCCAATATAAGTCATCCCGTTGGATATTACCTGTTGCTTACTTTGTTGTTTGCTGCATGCGGTTATATGGCAGGTTCGCTGCTTACCGTTAATTTTCTGATTGCTGCTCTTCTGGCATGTGTTGCTTCAACCATGCCATTCCTTTATGTATATTACATGAGAAGTAAACGGATGAGTAAGTTTGAGAGACAGCTGCCTGATGCGCTAGATTTAATCGTCCGGGCATTAAAAGCAGGGCACGCGTTTTCAGCAGGGATACGGATGGTGGCAGATGAATTTGAAGACCCTGTAGGTACTGAGTTTGAAAAGACTATGGATGAAATCAACTTTGGTGTCGGTGTTTCAGATGCTTTAATAAATCTCACAAACAGGGTCGATTGTCCTGATCTTACTTTTTTTGTTATTTCGGTAATTATTCAGAAGGAAACAGGCGGTAATCTTGCCGAAATACTGGAAAAGATCAGTCATCTTATCAGGGAACGATTCAAATTTCAGGGCCGCGTAAGTGTGTTATCATCTGAAGGAAAGCTATCAGCTGCTGTGCTCATCTCCCTTCCCTTTTTAATCAGTTTATATATGTTTATGGTTAATCCTAAGTTTCTTGCACCATTATTAAACGATCCGATAGGGAAAATACTGATGGCCGGAGCGGTTGTCATGATGATAATTGGAACGCTTGTTATGAAAAAAATGATTTCTATTCGGGTATAAGGAGGAAAAAATGCCGGAGACCGCTTTATTGATATCAATTTTAGTATTTGCCGGAATCATGTTTCTGGGATCAGGAATATTTTATTACTATAATTATCGCAAAAGTCAGCGTGAATTAATTGAAAAAATTAAGGGAGGAACAGAAGGATTAAATTCAGGCGGGAATTCAGGTGATAAAACTAAAGATGCTGATGGTGCCGGCTCTGTTAAAAAATATTTTTTAAGGCTTGTTGATCCTCTTGGCAGCCTCATTAAACCAAAAGGTGAACAGGACATTTATAAGATGAAAAAGGGTCTTGTTCGGGCCGGTTACAGGAAAAGCAATGCCATGATGATCTTTTATGGCATGAAAGTCCTTCTTGCCATACTTCTGCCTGTAGGCCTTCTTTTCTTTAAAGTTTTTCTTACCAAGGCAATGCCCTTTGTTAGTTTTATGACGTTTTCTATTGTGATAGCTTTAATCGGTTATTTCCTCCCTAATTATTGGCTCAAACTGGTGACTGCCCAAAGAAAGAGGAAGATACTGGAAGGATTTCCCGATGCTCTTGATCTGATGGTTGTTTGTGTAGAAGCGGGTATGGGACTGGATGCAGCAATATTCAGGGCCGGGAGAGAGATCGAGCTGAAAAATAAAGTAATAAGCGGGGAATTTAAACTCTTGAGCCTGGAATTGAGGGCAGGAAAAACACGCCGTGAAGCATTGCGAAATCTTGCAATGCGTATAGATCTGGAAGATGTGAACAGCCTGATAAGTCTGTTGATACAGACTGACAGGTTTGGGACCAGTATTGCCCAGGCTCTAAGAGTGCATTCTGATTCAATGAGAGACAAAAGGCATCAGATGGCTGAAGAGATTGCTGCCAAATTGCCTGTAAAACTGGTTTTCCCTTTAATATGTTTTATTTTTCCATCATTATTTGTTGTGCTTTTGGGGCCTGCGGCAATAAGGATATACAGGAATTTGTTCCCTTACCTTGGAGGGTAATGAAAAGACGGGAGTAAATCTGCTTAGCATATAAATATAGATAATGGGAGACAGAATGAAAAAAAGAAAAATAAAAGATAAAGGTATCAGAGGTTTGATTGTTATAGGAGTTTTTCTTGTTTTTCTTACCGGTTGTTCAACCACTCAAAACATATTTAGCAGTCTTCAGTTTTCGGACTATTCAAACATAAAGACCGGGATTTCAAACAAAGATATAGCAGATTTTGGTGTGTCTATAAGACCGGCAAGGGGTAATCCTGACTCACATTACCTGCTTTCAAAATATTACCAGGAGAGGGGCAGACATCAAGAAGCTATTGAGGAGCTTGAAAAAACAATATCAATTGATCCTGCTTATGTGAAGGCATACAATAGAATCGGAGTCTCTTACGACAAGTTAGGCGATTTTTCCAGAGCTGTTGCTTATTACAAAAATGCTCTTACTCTGAATCCTGAACTTGATTATGCTCTGAACAACCTGGGGTACTCTTATATACTTCAGGGAAAATATGATGAAGCTGTTATGTTTTTAGAGAAGGCTGTAGATTTAAATAACAGAAATAAGCAATACCACAATAACCTGGGCCTGGCATATACAAAGCATCACAAATTTGAACAGGCTGTTGATGAATTCAGATTGGCTGGAAACAGAGAAGCTGCTCGCTATAATTTCAAGAGGATGCTATACGAAAAATATTTAGCTCCTGAAGTAGAAAAAGGTTCTTCAAATGACTTGACTGTTGATACTTCCTTTGAAACTCTTATCTCACGGATTGACTCAACAAAGATAATACCTGAAACTGATAATTACCGTAAAAGCAGAAAAGTAATCTCTCGTATAAAGAAAAATAAGAGATTGGTATTTGGCAAACCAATGTACGGACCTGGCTTAATACAGAAAAATGAGAAGTTGGTATTCGGTAAACCAATATACGGACCTGGCTTAATACAGAAAAATGAGAAGTTGGTATTCGGTAAACCAATATATGGACCTGATTTAATACAGAAAAAAGAGAAGTTATTATTCGGTAAACCAATATACGGACCTGGTTTAAAGTCAACTGAAAAGGGCTTAACATCCAGAAAAAAGACGCTTTTCTCATTTGTAAGAAAACTGTTTAATGTGTTTGATGAAGGGAGTAATAAGACATGAGAGTATTTATTTCATGTGTTTTTACCATTTGCATAATGATAGTTTTATCGGGTTGCAGTTCGATGAAGGATATGCAGGGTCTTTTCAAGAAAAGCCAGTATGAAATTATGATGGAACGGCAGCAAAAAATAGCTTCTGCCTCCGAGCAGAAAAAGATTGCCAGAAAACTGCCTGCAATTAAGGCTGAAGAACATGAGAGGCTGGGAGACAACTATGTCAGACAGGGAGACATAAATAAGGCCTTCATACAATACAATAAGGCTCTGCGCCTGGAAAGGGAAAATACTGCTGTACGAGACAAAATGGGACGTCTCTTTTTGAGGAAAGGACTGTATGCGCAGGCAATCAGAATTTTTCAGGATGTTTTATTATCTGATCCGGAAAACTCCCTGGCATTTGAGGGAATGGGAAGGGCATATTTTAAAATGCGCAAATTGGAGGAGGCAGAAAAAAACTTTATTCTGGCTGTAAGTCATGATCCAACACTGTGGCAGGTCCATAATTTTCTTGGAATAATATACGACCGTCAGAAGGAATATGGAATTGCCATACAGGAATATAAAACTGCTATTGCCCTTAATCCTGACGATGGATCTTTATTCAACAATCTGGGAATGTCATACTATTTTAACGGTGAATATGAAAATGCCCTGGATTCATATATGAAAGCACTGGAGCATGATGGGACCAAAACAAAAACATACAACAATTTAGCCCTGTCATTAAGCAAGCTGGAAAGATACGATGAAGCTGTCGAGGCATTCAAAAAGGCCGGAGATAACGCTTCCGCTTACAATAATATCGGATATATTTACATGATTGAAGGTAAGTATGGTGAAGCTGTTCAGGCTTTTGAAAAAGCTCAAGAATTAAACAGCAGATTTTATGTTAAGGCCCATGAAAATATTGTGAATGCCAAAGAAGTAAATAATATTGCATTGTCAAAACAATAATATATGCAGGGTATTCATGGGAGATGAGAGTATGGATAAGATAAAGAAAAGAGGTCTTTTATTTATAATCTGCTTTTTTATTCTTTTTATTTCTGTGTCCCAGAGCAATGCGCTGATGGGAAAAAATCTGAAAAAAGGCAAAAATCTTATGGAAGCCGGTCAATATCCACAGGCCGTCAGTCTACTGGAAAAAGCACTTTTAGAAAATCTCGCAAATGCAGAAATTCACTTACTGCTGGGTATTGCGTACATAAATAACGACAACTTCTGGAGTGCAGATGAAGTCTTTAAAAGTGCGTATAAGCTGAATCCGGATTATGGAGACGAGATAGGACATGAATACAGGAAAATTGCTAACTGGTCATTCAGTAAAGAAGACTATCCGACAGCGGGCGATTATTTTGAAAAGGCGGTGACATTTGATACGAGTATAGGTCAGGATGAAGGATATAATTTTTTTGTTTCTCTTGGTGATGCGACCGGCAATGCTGAATATTACGCAAAAAGCATTTTCTATGCTAAAGGTGATAATCAGCGGCAGAAACGGGCAGCGTATAAAGTATTAAAACTTTCTTCCAATAAGTGCCCGGGCCCGCAATGTGAAAATCTGAAAGAAGAAGTAATGGAAGATATCAGGCAGGAAATATCTGCTAATGTTTTCAGTGTTCCTTCCATAAAAGTTGTTTTTGAGAAAACTTTTACTTTTAACGATGCTTTTGAAAATGAATTTGGTCAAATTAGGGCGATAAAATTTGCAAAAGATGATATCAGAATTGACGATGAAATTGAAGTTATAGCTCAATTAAAGGACGGGAAACAGTTCGGAGGCAAAGAAATTGGTATATGGATGGGAAAGAACTATAACCAAAGCTGGGTAAAAACAGAAGATGGATATTTTAATGAGAAAGTTAGAAAAATACCTGAAGGCAGCTTAATTATAAGTCTGGCTAAAAGAAAAGATATTAAGGTCGCAATAAAGGTAAAAAGAAAAATAATTCCTGAACCGAAATTATCAGACAAGAGTTAAGAGAAATATAATTTATATAAAGAAACTTAAGGGATACTATTATGTTATTAAACAAAGTAGTAGCGAGATTTAAAGATGGAACTATCATTAAGGGAAAAACCAATGATTTTTTCCAAAATAAGCGACTTTTTCATTTAGAACTTGTCGGTAGTGATGCCGGAGGAGTTAAAATGGAAAATGTGAAAAGAGCGGAGCAGTTAAAATTCGCCTGAACAACTTACCTTGAAAATATCAAATATTTGCTGAACCAGGTATATCAAATTTCTCAATAGAAATTAAGGGTTATACCCCCCCCGCCCCGGAAACAATGCTGCTTGCAGGTTCTTCCTGTCTTTTTTGAATGGTATATCATTTCCAAAAAGATTCAAGAAAATCCTTGAAAATCCGATATGAAAGTTAATTAGCTAAATCACTTGACTCTGCAGGTTTAGTTTTGAGTGATTTTAATAATTACAGAAAAAAAGGGGGGTAGATATGGAGAACAGGACTTTTGAGAAAATGACTGTCAATCTATATGCAACAATTATCTTTGGAGGGAAAACTTATGATGGATATATAGAGAATGTTTCTACGGAAAGTAATGAATATCTGATGACCTTCTTGGTTAAGGTCACGGAAGATTTTAAACCTGAAAAAAAAGCTGAAATTTATTTTAAAATTCCTTCATCTGAAACAATAAATCTGACCTGTAAAATAAAGTGGTTTTTTATATCTCCATGTAATAACAACACAGAAGTTCTGGGTATTGAAATTCAGGACCCTTCTCCACGATACAAGGAATTTATCAAATCTTTAAGTTATGCTCCTGAATTGGTTAAACAAGAGCTTACTATCGGTAATGGTAAACATGAATGCAGGTCTTTATATAATCAAATAAATTATGGAGACAGAAAAAAGGTAAATATAATTCTTGCTGAAGATAATATTGCTGATCAGAAAAAGGCACTCTGCATGCTGGACAGACAGGATTATGCAGTAGAGGTCGCGAATAATGGTAAAGAAGTTCTTGAAGGTCTAAAGAAACAGCCATTTGATATTATTTTAATGGATGTGCATATGCCAAAAATGGACGGGATTGAAGCTACCCAAACGATCAGGAACTCCAAGAACAAGGCCTTTAACCCTGAGATTCCGATAATAGCTGTCACTGCCGAGGACCTGGAGGAAGAAAGAGATTGCTGCCTGAAAGCTGGAGCGAACAGCTATATTGTGAAACCTTTTGATAAGGAAGAAATTTTCAATGAAATTGATAAATTTCTCTTGGATGATAATATTCTTTCTTAGATTATAACAGTAAAAGAATTATTGTAGAAATAGGGGGTGCATTAATCAGCTTCTTTGTTTGTGCACTTTCAAACTTCCAATTTCCCTGCTTTCCTGCTGTGGCTTTAATCCGTTTCTTTGGACATGGGACTGAAAAAATCTTTGTGCTTATAGGCTTTTGTGAAATATTCCCTTGCCTTGTCCATTTGCTTCATCTCATAATAAGCATATCCAAGAAAATAGAGTATCCCCGGATCAGGATTATCTTTCACATGGTCTTCCATTAATTCTATGGCCTTATCTTTTTCTCCCTTGTAGTAGAGAGAATAGGCCTCTTCAAGAGATACTTCCTGTGCAAGACATAAAGAAAAAGACACTAATAAAAACAGCGCAGCAAAAACTAAGGTTACAGATTTCATGATAACCTCCATATAAATTTATTAATTAAGGATAACATCAATCGGTCAATAACTCAATAAATTAATTATCAATGATCAATAGATAACTATAAGATGCTATTTTTTTTAATTGTTCATTATTCATTGAGCATTATTAGGTTTTTTCTCTTTTTTTATCTTTTTCAATTCTTCTTTCTGACGATTTATAAGGGTCCTCAAGAATTCATTAGAGTAAAGCGTTGGAACAGTGCCTTCCTTGAAATATTCGACCTGTTTTTTTGTCTCATTTGTGGCAAGGAGTCCTGTTACCGGATCGATTATAGCGGTAACTATGCCGTCAGGTATATCAAACGGTTTTTTATCCTCGGCCCCTGTTTTGCCGCTGAATGGCGATATCTCTGAAAGTGCCTTTTTCATAAATGAGACCCATATCGGGGCAGCTGATTTTGAACCGGTTTCTTCTTTTCCCAGGGTTCTCATATTGTCAAAGCCGACCCATACTCCTGCTACCAGTTCGGGTGTATAGCCCATAAACCAGGCGTCCCGGTAGTCATTTGTAGTGCCGGTTTTACCTGCAACCGGCCTTCGTAATGCCTTTGCCCTCCAGCCTGTTCCGTGTTTTACCACATCCTCGAGCATTGAAGTAGTGAGATAAGATGTTTGCGGACTGATGGCTCTTACACTCTCCGGCTGGTTATTTTCGAGTATATTACCCTCTGAATCAATTATATACTTGATGGCAATAGGTTCCCTCCTGAGCCCCCCCTGTGCAAAAACACTGAATGCCGAAGTTATTTCAAGAGGACTTATGCTTAAACTGCCCAGCCCGAGCGTGAGATTATTGGGGAATGGTCCCTTGATCCCTATCCTGCGGGCAAACCTTATGGTCTTATCAACCCCTATTTCCTCAATCAGTTTTACTGTGATAATGTTCATAGAATGAATAAGCGCTTCCCTGACTCTTGTTGCTCCATGAAATTTTTCATCATAGTTTGCAGGCTTCCAGTCGCCGAACTGCTCACTTTCATAGATCAGGGGCTCATCAATTATTATACTTGCCGGAGTAAAGCCGGAATCCATGGCAGCGGCGAATATTATCGGTTTAAAAGCAGAACCTGCCTGCCTTCTGGCAAAGACGGCCCTGTTAAACTCACTCTTGCTGAAATCATACCCCCCGACAATGGCCCTTATATAACCTGTGGTCGGGTCTATCGCTACGATTGCGCCCTGAACAATGGGTTCCTGTTCCAGTTTAAAGACCGGCTGTTTGCCGCTTGTATCTTTTACGTTTACTTTAATGATGTCCCCGGGCTTTAATATTTTTTTAAACCGCGGTTTTCTGGTTTTTTTTATCAGATTGCCCCTGGCATCGATGACCTTTCTTGCCCACTCTGCATCTGCAGGAAAGATCTGCCCGATAATTCCCCTTGTCTTGACAGTGGCTGCTGAAGCTGATACTTTTAATACGGTTGCCGTCATCAGGTCACCCTTTTTCATGACCACCTTTTCAAAGGACTCCTTATTTTTCAATTCTTCTTCAGGGTCGATCTTCTTATGTCCAATAGGTCCTCTGAATCCCTGCCGTTTATCTACTCTTTTCAGACCCCATTTCAATGCATTTACAGCTTCGATCTGCATGTTTTTATTTAAAGTGGTATGTACCTTCAGGCCGCCTTTGTAGATCATCTCCACCCCATACTCGTCCTCAAGGTACTTCCTTACATATTCGAGAAAATAATTAGGTCTGAATTTTTTATGCCGCACACTTGAGAGGTAAAGCGGCTCTTTATATGCCATGTCTGCCTGTTCATCAGTTATATAGCCTTCATCCTGCATTCTTCTCAGGACTATCCGCTGCCTTGTTTTTGCCTTATCAAGATTGCTATACGGGGAATACCTGCTCGGTGCCTTGATAAGACCGCCGAGTAATGCGGCTTCCGCAAGTGTAACATCAGAAATCGACTTGCCGAAGTGTGACTTTGCGGCCATCTCAATTCCATAAGCACCGTGGCCGAAATATATTTTGTTGAGATACAATTCGAGTATCTCTTCCTTGGTCAGATTCTTTTCGAGCTTGTAAGCCAGGGTTGCCTCCTTTATTTTTCTGATAATCGTGCGTTCTGGAGAGAGAAATACTACCTTGGCAAGCTGCTGTGTAATAGTACTTGCCCCTTCCTTGATCCTTCCGGCCATTACATCATGGATTATGGCCCTGATTATTGCGATTAAATCAATACCTTTATGAAGCCAGAAGCGTGAATCTTCAACAGACACAACGGCCCGGATAAGATTTTCAGGGATTTTGGAAAGGCGTACATATTCTCCCTTTTCAACATTGAATTCACCGATCAGGGTATCATCGTCAGCATATACTTTGGTGCCATGTCCCGGCATATATCCCTTGATTTCTTCTATTTCCGGCACGCCTTTGACGAGGGCAAGGATTCCGCCGGATATCGTTCCCATGGCAACAACAATGAGAAAGATAATAGATCTGGATATAAATCTTTTCATACACAAAGATTATAGTCTCCCCGTAATTTTGCTGTCAAATGCTATGTAGGGGAAGGCCCCTGTGCCTGCCCTGGCTTGCGGATGCTATGAAGAGGATGAATTGATTGAAAAGGGCAAGCTATGCAAGCAGGGCAACCACGGGGGGATTGCCCCTACGTTATTCTTCTTCAATCGAAATGGCTTCTACCGGACAGTTTTCTTCTGCTGCTTCGCAGCATTCAAAAAATTCACAGCCTTCAGGATCAATGACCCTGGCTTTTTCATCGAGTACCTGAAAAACGCTGGGGCAGATCTCTTCGCAGTTGCCGCAGCCGATACATAAATCCTGATCTACGACGGGTATCATGCTTTGTGTACCCTTTCCATCACAGCTGCTGCCAGAAGCGGGAACATGATTTCATGGTGGCCGGTCAGAGCGTAGGATTTTCCACCGGAAAGTACCGGACGTCTCAGTACGTTTTCGCGGCATCTGTAGTGCTGGATAAAATCCATATTGAGAGTAGTGAAATTCTTCACTGTATATCCGAGGTTTCTTGTGACGGCAACTGCCTTCATGAAGGTTTCAGGGAGGATCACGGCAGAGCCAAGGTTGATATATACCCCGCCCCTGAGATCGGAAACAACAGAGGAAAATAGTTTAAAGTCCCTCAGACTCCCTTCCCCGATCGACTTCCCGTCTGCTTCAGGATGCATATGGATAATATCAGTGCCTATGGCAACATGAACAGTTGCGGGGACATCCAGTCTGGCGGCAGATGCCAGAATACTAAGATTTTTATATGAGGCCTTGCTCTTAAGGATATGTTCACCGATTGCCCTGCCAATTCCACGCCCCTTTTTTACGCCGCTGTTCAGCGCCCGGTTCAGTCCTTTTCCTGTTTCATCAGCCATTCCGAATGTGCCTCTGCATAATTCAACATCAACATCTTCTGATGTGTGTCCCATCAAACTGAGTTCATAATCATGTACAATGCATGCGCCGTTCATGGCAACGGCGGTAATGACACCGCTTTCCATAAGATTGATGATCACCGGGGCAAGGCCGACCTTTATCGGATGCGCACCCATACCGAGTATCACCGGTCTTCCCTTTTTCCCTGCTTTCACGATTTCATTAACTACTGACCTAAAGTCGTTTGCTGCAAGGATGTCCGGAAGGCTGTCGAGAAAGGTCTTGAAGCTTCCGGAGCGAAAAGGTTTGCCTATCCGCTCGATTTCAACCTTGCTTTTCCGTGATTTCAGCCTGCAGGTCTTAACTTTGCTGAAGGATACAGGACTGTATTTATTCGGCATGAATGAATATAACTTGTAAAGGTTGAATAGTCAAGGGACAGGCACAAGACCTGCCCCTACATGCATTTTATTATTATGCGGGGTTGAAAAGTGGCAGAGACTGTGAGAAAATTACTGAATACCGGATTCTTTCATATCTGTACCATATTATATTGTTCCCGGACATATCAGGGATGTTAAAGCAGTAAACCATTAAAACAGAAAGGAGAGCAAAATGAGTGTTTACAAAGTTATTGAACTTGTAGGTACAAGTAGTGAATCCTGGGAAAAGGCTGCTGAAGAGGCTGTGAATATGGCATCTAAAAGTCTAAAGGATTTGAGGATTGCAGAGGTGGTAGAGCTTGATATGCAGATTGAAGACGGAAAGATAAAGGCCTACAGGTCAAAGCTCAAGGTGTCTTTTAAGTATCATGACGGATAAAGTGCTAAAATAAGAAACTCAGGGGGAGGCCTTTGTGCCTGCCCCTGATACCTGTTGGGCAAAAAAGACTGCAGAAAAAAATGCTGCGGATTATCAGATCACAATATGGATACAGATTACTTTAGAGAAAAATTGATCAGGCTCCGTAATGACCTCATGGATATTGAGAAGACAGGAAATGAAGCGGCGCAGACAGTGGAACTTGATCAATCAAGGGTCGGCCGATTATCAAGGATGGACGCCCTGCAGGCGCAAGCCATGTCGATTGAATCCAACCGTCGCCGGGACATAAAAATTAAACGCATAAATGCTGCATTGCGGAGAATCGATAATGACGAGTTTGGACTTTGCCTCAAGTGTGAAGAGGAGATCAATCCAAAGCGGCTGGAAGTTGATCCGTCTGCTCCTCTGTGTATTGATTGCGCAAAATAATAAAAGCTGTAGGGGCAGGTCTTGCGCCTGCCCTTCTGTTATATGATCAACGAATAAAAAAGCGAGAACCTGAACAATGTAAACCCGACATAAGGGCAGGCGCAAGACCTGCCCCTACATTTGTAACAGGATTTGAATAAGAAAAATATCGTAATAGGTGTTATATGTATATTTATTGCCATATGGATTTATGCGGCTTTATCTGTTTTGAAGGTTGAGGAGGGCTCTGATCCTGAACGGTTAATAATCAGAGAGGGCATTGTAAGGACATATGAGGAACTGGCAGACGCTCTTGCCGAGGGTATGGACTTTGACCTTGAAAGTGCATATAAAGAAGGGTATTCCTCGAGGGATGCAGTTAATTACCTGCTCAGGAAGCCTCATAAATATTCTATTACATTATACAAAAACAGGTTCTACGAGGGCAGGATAACCATTCCTTATATAATGCCTTTTTTAACCTGTATATTATTTTTTATTCTCGGGACAGCGCTCCTTATTACGGAAGCGGGTAAGTGGAAAAGCGGGAAAGCAAAGAAATAAAAATGAAAAGAAATACGGTTATTGGTTGCAGGGAGTTTTATTTGCATTCAGCAGGTCCTCCTCCAGCCTCATTGTCTGTCCGATGAATAGAAACTTCTGCATGCCCATGCCGTCCTTTTCTGTTCGCTTTGTAAAAACATAGACTGCCCCCACATTAACGAAATAGCGCATCCACTATCTTACAATTTCAGTTTAAAAGGAAATTGAAGTCAGACCTGGAAACGGAAAGGCTTTTTTTGTTTCCTTTTGTATCGTCCATAACAGCTTTATAAAGGGCGAGTTTCTTTTTCTTCAGATGCATCATCTTTTCTTCGATTGTATGGTGAGTAAGTATCCTTGTGATCGTTACTTTATTTTTCTGGCCTATCCGATGTGCCCTGTCGGATGCCTGATTTTCAACTGCAGGGTTCCACCATGGATCGAGGTGAAAGACATAGGAGGCCTTTGTAAGGTTCAGTCCCTGGCCGCCGGCCTTGAGGCTCAGGAGGAATATGGAAGGGCCTTTTTCAGACTGGAATTTATCGATGAGCTGCTTTCTCTTACTGACTGGTGTAGATCCGTCAAGCCTCAGGAAATCCATCATGCTTTTTTTGAGGTCTTTTTCGAGGATGTCAAGGAATGATGTAAACTGTGAAAATACGAGCGCACTGTGGCCTTCGTCCTGAAGCTCTTTTAGTTTTGTGATAAGGAAATCGATCTTGGGTGAAGGTTCCTTGGTGTCCCCTGAGATCAGGACCGGGGAGACGCACAACTGTCTGAGTTTCAGAATGGCGGTAAGGGCAATTATCTTTGCCTGTGCCGATGTCTTGCTTTTGTAAGCATCATCGATTTTTGATTTGACCTGTTCAACGGTTTTTTTATAAAGGGTTTTCTGTTTTTCTGTGAGCTCAAGATATATATCATTCTCAATTTTTGGCGGCAGCTCTTTTAATATCCTGTCCTTTGTCCTTCGGAGGACGAACGGTCTTGTCCTGTTAATTATCATATCCAGGACAGGAGAGACGTTCTGTTTTATAAGGGGCCTGAACCTGTCATGCTCTCCGAGCAGCCCGGGAAGTACAAGGTCGATGATCGAGTAGTATTCCCCAACGTGGTTTTCAAGCGGGGTGCCTGTCACTGCCAGATTGAAATTGGCGCTTAGCCGCCTTACTGCCCCTGTTGTATCAGCGTATATGTTCTTAATCGCCTGGGCCTCGTCAAATATGATTACATCAAACCGGATGTCTTTGAGCGTTTCAATGTCCCTCCGTACAAGGCCGTATGTTGTAAGAACAATGTCATGTCCCTTGAAGTTGGCCTTCCGGTCTTTGCCTGTATACATATGTATTTTTAAACCGGGACAGAATTTATTTATCTCATGTTCCCAGTTAAAGAGAAGAGTCGGCGGGACTACAATAAGATGTGCAGATGGTTTGGTCCTGACCGGAAATCTGACCAGCCCTTCCTTGATTCCCCCGAGCAGGGCAATAGCCTGTACTGTTTTTCCGAGCCCCATGTCATCGGCAAGGCATGCGCCGAACCGGTGCTCATAGAGGAATGAAAGCCAGTAATAGCCCTCTTTCTGATATGGCCTGAGCTTTGCCGTCAGTTTTGAAGGCAGGGGGCGGGTGCTGATTTTTTCAAGGCGGCCCAGGCGCTCAATTATCTTATTATCTTCTGGCGGGAGCTTGACCCTGACCCCGCTGCGACGGAGCTCTATCCAGTCCAGTATCTGAAGCCTCGGAACCCGCACTATCTCCTTTTCCTTTGCGTTGGCTGCTGACGGATTGCCTGCTGAGTAAATTGTCGAAATTATGTTGAATATTTTCCGGGCATTGGAGTCCATTATCCGTATGGCTCCGTCCTTGCCGGTTAGTGTTTTTTTTCTGAGCATCTCCATCCATTCCGATTCGTCAATTAGCTTGCCGTCGCACTTTATCTCGGGCTTTATCTCAAACCAGTCAATGCCTGCGGCCCTGTCTGCATCAAAGGCAAAGTCCCATTTTGATTCGACTACACGGCTGTTTTTAAAGTAGAGCTCAATATTATGTTCCCTGAATCTTTCATAAAGCAGCGGCAGGTTTTCATGCAGGTCTCCTGAAGGCACAAACATTTCATCATGTTTAAGAACATTTCTGAATATTTCCCAGCCGAATATTTCATAAGGAATACTGTAAAGCAGCGCCTCTTTTCCCTTGGCTACCTGCGATACTATCCAGCTGCCGTTATGCAGCTGTAATTGTTTTTCATCTCTTAAAAAGACCGAAAGATGATGATGAAGGAAGCTGCGGGCCTCACGTTTTATAGAGGCGCGTTTAAAGTCGCCTTCTGACAGGACGTCCTTAATAGTCCTGAGTCCGGCTGTTTTTGTCCTGGCTGAAATCATATTGAAGAAAGCCCTGCAAAGTAATTTCTTCCTTTTGATTGCCCGCATGAAACCGCTCAGTTTATGATCTATTGATGCAAAGAAATTAAAAAAATTATATGAAGGGGACTGTATCAGACCATTGAGGTTGCATTCGGCCTTTATTATGAAAACGTCTTTATTATATTTTGCGGGAAAGATCGTTGCCCGGTAGGTGTGTGACGCCTTTACTGATGGACATTCCCTGCCACGGATCCTGAGGACCATGTTATCAGGAGTCCCTTCCTGTGAAGGCAGAGACTGAAAAATGATCTGAATTTTCCTGAACTTTTCTGCAGAAATTCCCAATGATTTTTCCGGTTCGTCCGGAATGAAGTTATTATCATCGTAGGTAAATTCCGATAAATTGTTCCAGAGGTCCCATCCATTTCTTTCATTTAAAAAACCGATCTTTCCTGCATTAACGTCAATGATTAAATCGTTTTCAATATGAACATCACTGGTTTCCCTTCCTTTGTCCATACAAAGTTTTCGTATTGATACAAAGCTGCCTTTATCATCCAGTTCGGTTTTAGATGAGTAAGATAGGGACTTATCGAATTCAAGGGCTGTTTTCCCTTTGACTGATTGAATAAATATCGGATGTTTGTTGCCGTAATTGATTAGGTATTGTTTAAAAAAGGACAATTTATAATAGGACGCAGCTGCTAATGTCTTAAGCTCATCCGGGATTCCGTCCATATAAGGATATATCTTTTGATCGTTACCCTGAACATATATATCATGAACATAAGACGATAATTCAAGAACAATTGAATATTCGACAGGTATGTCCGGCTCAGGAGCAGTGGCCGCTGTTCCAAAAAGAATCCTGGATATTGATTCCCTTTGCACGGCATCCTGTGCAGGATTTCTGAAAGAAGAGGGTTGAAAGAGGTTTTTTATTGTAATAAGTGTACATATAACATGCTTGCAGTGAGTATATGGAGTCCATGCCGGGCAGTTACAGAACAGTGACAAATCATTGCCGTTCGGAGAAATATCAATCGAATAATGCCTGCTGCCGTATACTGTTGCAGTGAGTGTAGAGAAATCAGCGCTCCACCTGAAGTCCAGCAGGCGGTTCTTGTTATAATAATTATACCCGCGTTCTACATACTTCTTTGGACCCATTGAGTAAATTGAATTGGCCGGAAAAGATTCGAGGGCCTTAAACAGCCTTTTCTGATTCAGGTTTATTATATTGTCTTTGGGCATAATTAATTAAGTTTTTAGTGCCCTACAGTCTCTGCTGTGGGGTTTCCTCTTAATCCCCACTTTGGAAAAGGGGGGCGAGGGGGGATTTTTTAAAATAATAGTTTTTTTACCTAACGATACCCCGCTGTCTCTGCGGCTGGGAGTCTTCATTCTTATCGAACACCAGAAAGCCAGACAAGAGATCTTTTTGTCCAGGCCTTATGTAATCTTTTCAACCCCAATATTATGGTAATACATAATAGCATTTTACATATAGTGCCACTAAATGCAAAAAACAGTTTCAATAATGCCTTCTTTTTTATAAAATCATCTGAGAATCCAATTGGCTTTAGCTGTTGGAGTGTCAAACGCCTCAAATCATCCAGTACGGTAATAGATAAATTCGGCTTTTCTCTTCCTCTAATATATCGGCATCCTCAAATCTTCCAACAAGGACACCGACTTTTTCTTTTTCTCTCATCCAAAATAGCATACCTCTCGAAATATTCCGAGGATAATTTCGAGTACACTGCAATAATATATTGAAAGCAAGATGTTTTTGCAGGAGGAGATTTATTGAGGTGCCATCCTGTGCGGCATGAATTACAGGGGTTTTTTAGTCATTCAAGGCAGAGAGGATGTCAATATCTTATTGATTCCGTTATGCTCTAAATACTTATATTGACAAAAACCTTAAATACCTTTATTATCTTATATAGGCCTTACGATAACGTAAGGCAATATTGTGAAAGGTAGTCATGAGACAGGGTACTTTAGATCAAATTATGAAGGTCATTTCGGTGGCCGCTCAACGTTACAGTCTTGGAGATGGAATTGATCGTTCTTACCAATATGGAGTCAGCCGAGTTTCTCAAGAGTGCGCAGTCGCCTACCAGACTATTGGTGACGCTTGTGCGAGAAGGCTTGATCTTGATGTAGGGGAATTCAAAACGATGCTCAAAGCTAGTTTAGAGGGCGACACAAATGAATTGTGCAACAAGTTGTTAAGCAAGACGTCAAGTTTCTACCATGACAGAATAAACGACTTTTTCTCCAAGCTAACGAGTAATAGTGCTACAAGTGACTCAACTCCTGAAAAATTAGACACATATGTCACCTATACTGTTCGGTTGCGGAAAGGTGATTCGGATGTTCTGAGAGCTCTGGCTCACCTATTAGACAGTAAGCCTGAAGAGGTGCTCGTTAAGGTCGCAGTCGATGTCCTTAAAGACCAAATGAAGAAGACTGTGAACGAGTTGTAAATAAAATATTATGAGGAGGGGGTAACGTCATGCAAACCAAGAGATTTACACAGGAAGAATACATTCGTATTCTCGATAGTCACGATGCTATGACTCTGGGGCTTTCGCAATCAGAATGTGAACGGCTACTCATGGAAGCTGGGACCACCAGAGGGCAAGCGAAGAATGGGGCTTATGTATATTTGTATCACGGAGAAAATATCATTTCATCCCGTAGAGGGTCGCGCGAAGAATATGATCAAATTCTAAGTGAGTTCAATGCCCAAACGAAAGCGCCAATGGATTGTATACACCACCTGGAAAGGCTTGGGTTTGGATATAGACAAGCTCAGACGGCTGTTTATAATTATCGGACAAGGCATGGCCTGATAAGGCAATAGGAAAGAACTAATGGATCGTTTGGAGGCATTATAATGACTGAAATCAAGAAACTAAAATGGGACACTTGCGAACGTCGGGGCATCACGCAAAAATATACTGGCAATAATACCAGTGACATATTCTCTTCAATTGATGGACCTGTTGATATTGGACATTTCGTATCTGCTTTTTATAAAGGTAATAAAATAGAGATGACAATAAAAGACAAGACATCAGAAAATACCTTTATCGCGGTAATTACTGATTTTATTCCTTCAGATATGCAATACAAAGACTTATCTCTTGATAGTCTAGTTGAAATAGATCGGCAATACATTTGCTGGATTCAAAAGAAAGCCTAATGGAGGCTCAATTGTTCGAGTTTCGATGCAAGAAATGCAAATATACATTTTTTATCGAGCAACATCCTATATTTCAGAGTTTAAAAGATAAATTGAATGCCGAACCCAAAGATTTTTCAAACGATGAAAAATTGAAGGTATTCTCGGAAACTGCTTTAGAGATTACAAAACAAATCCGTTGCCAGAAGTGCCGGTCTACTGTTTATCTTGTCGCTTTTGGTGGGCTTAGATTTCATGAAGGTGTTGATGCTACTTCTGAGCCGCTCGTAATAACCATTAAGGGTTTAGTTGACCTTCACAAAGAATATAAATCAAAAACTGCTACACCTGATTCTTTTTTTAAATACTCAGATGAAGTAAGTGAATATGCTAAAGAAATTGTAAAACATCTTATGTGGCATCCGGGCGATTTCTTGTATTTTGAGGACTCTGAATTAATGTCAGATGCGATCGTGGCAATCGACGACCTTTGGGAAAATATAAGTTATGATGAACTATCTGATGAAATATTTTCTGGTGGTTTTTCTGGACTAATGGTTAATATTGTTGGAGACTACATTGAAAGAGTAAAAATGATTAAGCCAACATTCATCACCGTAAGACCAAACAACGAAATAAGAACCTATTTTCAGCAAGCAATGGATGCATGGTGCCATGGCCTTAATACTGCCTCATTGATTTTGAGTTGTTCAATTCTTGAAGCGATTCTCAAGCAGGTGTTGTTAAGAAAAGACCACAAACTTGTTTATGATATTGATAAGAGCAAAGGATTGAAAGGTTTTAAGGAGAAAGACTTTCAAGTGCTAATTGAAAATGCAAGAATAGAGAAAATATTAGATGACGGCGAAGCAAAAAAGGCGGATAAAATCAGAAAGAAACGAAATGCTGCTGTTCATGTGTTGAAGCAAGCTTCAAGTGATGAGACATACAAAGCAGTAATAACAACCAAAGCACTACTTGAAAAACTGTTGACCGCATGACAGCACACAATTATCCGACATATAAATGAGTGCCGCAGGACACTTTTGGGCTTGCATTGTGATGAAGCGTGCAGAAACAGTTTCAGGCATGTTTTTATGATTGAGCGGCACTCGTCAGTGATGCGTACATGTTGTTATCGACTTCAACTTGAAAGTCTTAGTATATTGGTTATTTGTTTTCAAAAAAGGTTAAGAAAATGAATCTATTTTTATTAAAAGAAACTTTGTCTTCGTTGTTCTCATTTTCTTGGTATTTATTATCACATCTATTGCCTTTGCTGATTCAGACAAGGCTAATAATCAGATGAAGGATGAAGGTTATTATTTTGAACTTGCTCTTGCCTATGCTGAATCGGGCAAGCATCAAGAGGCCGTAGATGCCTACAAACAAGTAATTAGGATTGAACCTGAAGATGCCGACGCATACTACAATCTTGGTCTTTCCTATGGGAATTTGGGCAAAAATCAGGAAGCAGTAAATGCCTTAAAACAGGCAATCAGGATTGATCCCGATTATGGACAAGCACACTATAGTCTTGGTTTTATCTATAGGAAGTTGGGCAAGTATCAGGAGGCAGTGGATGCCTTCAAGCAGGCAATCAGGATTGAACCTGATTATGCCAATGCACATTACAATCATGGTATTGCTTACATGAAATTGGGTAAGTATCAGGAGGCAGTGGATGCCTTCAAGCAGGCAATCAGGATTGAACCTGGCCATGCAGATGCATACAATATGCTTGGTAATGCTTATAGGAGATTGAGCAAGTATCTGGAGCCAGAGGATGTCTTCAAACAGGCAATCAAGATTTTACCTGTTGATTATTTAGTCGCACACTATAATTTTGAAATTTCCTATGAGGATTTGAGAAAGTATCAGATGGCAGAAGATGCCTACAAGCAGGCAATCAGGATTGAGCCTGACCATGCAAATGCACACAATAATCTTGCAGTACTCTATATGAAATTGGGCAAGTATCAGGAGGCAGTAGATGCCTTTAAGCAGGTAATCAGAATTAAACCTGATGATGCAACTGGACATAATAATCTTGGTACTGCTTATGTTAAATCAGGCCAGTATCAGGAGGCAGTGGATGCCTTCAAACAGACAATCAGGATCAAACCTGCCTATGCAGAAGCACGTGCTAATCTTGGTCTTGCCTATTGGAAGTTGGGCAAAAATCAGGAAGCAGTAGATGCCCTTAAGCAGTCAATCAAGATTAAACCTGAACAATCAACTGTACACAATAATCTTGGTCTTGCCTATGGAGAGTTAGGCAAATATCAAGAAGCAATTGATGCTTTCAAGCAGGCAATCGGGATTAAACCTGATGATGCAACTCTACACAATAATCTTGGTCTTGCCTATGCAGATTTAGGTAAGTATCAGGAAGCAGTAGATGCCTACAAACAGGTAATCAGGCTTAAACCTGATGATGCAGAGGTACACTTTAAGCTTGGTCTTATTTATATTTTAGAAGATGATCAGGGTTCTGCCTTAGATGAATACAAGACACTGAAAGACCTTGATAATGAACGGGCAAATAGGTTATTTAATGCCATATATCCATGAACATGCTTTGCAAGCAGGCGGTTCGTCAAAAGGAAATCTGCCTGATTTGTTACTTTCTATTCGCTCTTCTACATGTAATCATCAATTTTCAAATATTCACAGATTATTGATTATCAGGTGGTATCAACAATCTCAGCTAAATTCCAAAATTATTAATAAGTAGATATAATCATCAATTATAGATTTGAGCTGAAGTTATTGACTCACAGTCGTTCTTCGAGTTCTCCTTTCAAGTCTCCCCCTTTGGAAAAGGGGGATTAAGGGGGATTTTACGAATAATTTCTTTAAAAAATCTCCCCTAGCCCCTCTTTGCCAAAGAGGGGAATACAGATTGCATTATCATTAATAAAGTTATTCTTTTTGATGCCCTGCCTTGTAGGCGGGGAGCTTCATTTTCTTTAAAAACTGTTTTTGCAATAAAAAATGGGGCTTATGTATACTATTGAAAATTAAATGGACACGGTTATTGATCCCAAAGAATTCGGTCTTCCTCCAAAGACAGTAATTCAACAGATAAGCAAAAACCATTTTGCCTTTGTAATCTCCCGGAAGAGCCGGATAATTATGTCTGATGGAAGGAAGATTCTTGAAAAGGCGGATAAGATCAAAGCAATACAACCTGATTCCAGAATAAGTGTCAAAACATCCACTCCTGTCTGCAGTAAAACGATTCAATTTCTTAAAGACAACAAGATAAAAGTAATCTAGCCCTTGGTGTATAATACCCCATGCCTTCACTTTATCTCATAGACGGGAACTCCTATGTCTATCGTGCTTTTTATGCAATAAGGGGCCTGACATCGTCTTCAGGGGTGCCTACGAATGCTGTTTTCGGTTTTACCAATATGATATTCAAGATCCTGAAAGAGAAAAATCCTGATTATTTCGGGATTGTATTTGATACACAGGGCCCGACCCACAGACATAAAATGTACGAAGAGTACAAGGCCCACCGGCCTGAGATGCCCGATGACCTGAGGCCGCAGTTCCCGCTGATAAAAGACATTATGCATGCCTTCAACATATTTACGATTGAAATGGAAGGTTACGAGGCTGACGATCTGCTCGGGACCATCTCGAAACAGGCTGAATCATCCGGGATAGATGTATACATTGTTACCGGGGACAAAGACATGTGTCAGTCTATAACAAAGAAGGTCCGCCTGTATGACAGCATGAAAGAGAAGATCACGGAAGAGAAGGATGTGGTTGAACGTTTCGGAGTCAAGCCTTCGCAGTTCCCTGAGATCCTGGCGTTGATGGGGGACGCATCGGACAATATACCGGGAGCGCCCGGGATAGGTGAAAAAACCGCGGTGAAACTCCTGAAAGAATTCGGGAGCCTTGAAGAGGTGATTAATAATTGTTCCAGTATAAAGAATAAGCGGGCGCAGAATGCAGTGGCTGCAAACATAGAAAATATAAGGCTCAGCAAAGAACTGGCTACCCTTCATACAGACCTTCAGCTTGATATCACGATGAACGATTTTGAGCTGCGGGAACCTGAATGGGAAAAGCTGGAGGAGTATTTCCGGGAGTTCGAGTTTAACAGTCTGCTGAAACTGGTCCCGGACAGGAGGGCGCCCGTACCGGTAAAGTCGGAATACATAACTGTCCTGGATAAAGACACACTGAAGAAGGCCCTTGCTTCGATAAAAGATGAAGTTACGATTGATACTGAAACAACCTCGAAATTCCCCATGACTGCGCAGCTCGTGGGAGTGTCTTTTTCTGTGAACCCTGAGAGAGCATATTATATACCGGTTTCACATCATTACATGGGGATGCCTGAGCAGCTGTCCAAAGACCTGGTGCTTAAGGAGATGAAGGGGATTCTTGAAGATCCCGGAATCAAAAAAACAGGCCACAATATAAAATATGACCTTATTGTCTTAAGGAATGAAGGGATAGATGTGAGAGGCGTTGCTTTTGATACAATGCTTGCCTCCTATCTGCTGAACCCGAACAAGGCAAACCATAACCTCACTGACGTATCAATGGAACGGCTCGGTATTCAAAAGATCTCATTCAAGGATATAGTCGGTAAAGACAGGAAAGATTTCAGTGAAGTCCCTGTTGATGAGGCCGCTGAGTATTCGGGAGAGGATTCTGCTGTTACATTAAGGTTGCAGGAGATATTCAGTCCTGAAATTGAAAAAGAGGGGTTGTCAGGGCTGTTCCATGATATAGAGGTGCCTTTGATAGAAGTCCTCGCTGATATGGAGATGGCGGGTATAAAGATTGACCTGCCGCTGATGGAATCTTTTTCAGAAAAAATGGAGAGGGAGCTCGCGAGTATTAAGAAGAGGATATATTTTATTGCGGGTGATGAATTTAATATTAATTCTCCAAAACAGCTCCAGGAAATTCTCTTTGAGAAGCTGGGCCTTAAACCGATTAAAAAAATTAAAACAGGGTATTCAACAAACATTGATGTCCTTGAACAGCTTGCACTTCAGCATGAACTGCCCAAAGAGATAATTGAATACAGGGCACTCTCAAAACTCAAAAGTACATATGTAGATGCCCTTCCAAGGCTTGTAAATCCAAAGACCGGCAGGATCCATACTTCATTCAATCAGACCATTACAGCCACGGGAAGACTCAGCAGTTCAGCTCCGAATCTCCAGAATATCCCGATCAGGGGTGAATGGGGCAAAAAGATAAGAGAGGCCTTTATCGCTGAAAAGGGCAACCTGCTTCTCTCTTCGGATTACTCCCAGATAGAGCTCCGGGTTTTTGCACATCTCAGCGGGGACAAAGAGCTTGTTGATGAATTTAATAATGACGGAGATATTCATACAAGGACAGCATGCGGGCTGTTTGGAGTTGCAGCTGAAAAAGTGACTGACGAAATGAGGCGGAATGCCAAGACCGTGAACTTCGGGATTGTTTATGGTATGAGTCCATATGGCCTGAGCCAGCAGCTCGGGATTCCTGTTGATGAGGCAAAGTTTTATATTGATACATATTTTTCGCGGTTCAGCGGTGTTAAGGACTATATTGATTCATTAATACAAAAGGTCTCAAAGGACGGATATGTCAAGACAATCTTTAACAGAAAAAGGGCAATCCCTGAACTGAAAAGCTCAAATAAAAATATACGCCAGCTAGGTGAGAGGCTTGCTACCAACACACCTGTCCAGGGCTCGGCGGCTGACATAATAAAAGTATCCATGCTGAATATTCATAGGAGATTGAAAAAAGAAGGGTTAAAGACAAAAATGCTTCTCCAGGTCCACGATGAGTTGTTATTCGAAGTCCCGGAAAATGAAAAAGATATTATTCAGGAGCTGGTCCGGGAGGAAATGGAAAATGCGGTTGATCTTTCCGTTCCGCTCAAGGTTGATATGGGGATTGGGTTAAACTGGGGGGAAGCGCATTAAAAAATCCCCCTAAATCCCCCTTTTCCAAAGTGGGACTTGCATAGTTCCCCACTTTGGAAAAGGGGGGGTTAGGGGGGATTTAAGGAGGAGATCATTCCGTCAGTATTAGGCAACACATCGGGCTTAAAGAAGAGCGACCTTAAAACGCTCGAGCGTATTTATAGAAGACGCATTCCCAGGAACAAAGTTCTGACAACCGACCTCGCAAAACTCATGGCTGAATGTTCTGATAATATCGGACGTCAGATTGGGGTGATGGTACACAGAAACGGGAACATAAGCCATGTGATTGTCGGTGATGCAAAAGGGATATTTATTCCTGATCTTGATAATTTTCCCCTTGGCAGAAAAGTACTCCGCGGTCTCAGACTGATCCACACACACATTAAAAGTGAAAAAATCAATCAGGATGACATTACCGACCTTTCACTGTTGAGACTTGATGCCCTGATCGTTATCGGGTTGAAGGACGGCCAGCCCGACAATATTACTCTTGCCCATCTTTTCTCATCAAAAGCCGATGCATCATATGAAGTGACCGGGCCTGTGCCTTTTCACGGGATGGACCGGATATTTAATGATTTCGATATGTTTATCTCCGTAATAGAAGAAGGCCTTGAGTCACGGAGGGGAGGGTTCGACATAAAGGACAAGCGGGAAAGGGCGGTCCTTGTAAGTGTGTCGACAGTATCGAGGTTTGAGCAGGAAGACTCTGTGGATGAACTGAAGGAGCTTGCTGAGGCGAGCAATGTAATCGTACTTGATTCTGTTCTCCAGAGACCGAGGCAGATAAACCCCAAATATCTCATGGGAGAGGGGAAGCTGAAAGAGCTGGTCATAAATTCCATGAACAAGGGGGCAACGCTTTTGATATTTGACCAGGACCTCAACCCTTCCCAGATCAAGGCGATCGGTGATATTACGGAGATGAAGGTCATTGACCGTTCCCAGCTTATCCTGGACATTTTTGCAAGACGTGCTCACAGCAGGGACGGAAAAGTGCAGGTTGAACTCGCACAGCTCCGTTACAGGCTGCCCCGTCTCACAGGCAAAGGGACTGCCATGTCAAGGTTGATGGGGGGGGTCGGCGGAAGGGGTCCCGGTGAAATGAAACTTGAGGTAGACAGAAGGCGGGTCAGAGAAAGGATAACCCTTCTCGAAAAACAGCTTAAGTCACTCAGCCGTGCACGTCAGCAGAGAAAGGCACGAAGGGTCTCTCTTGGGCTCCCGATAATATCGATCATAGGCTACACAAATGCCGGGAAATCAACACTCCTCAATAACCTGACGAGGAGTAAGACCTTTGTTGAAGACAAGATGTTTGCAACACTTGATACTGCGAGCCGGAGGCTCAGGTTCCCCAAAGAAAGGGATGTGATCATTACGGATACGGTCGGTTTTATCCGCGACCTTCCCAAAGACCTCTTTGCTGCCTTTAAGGCAACACTGGAGGAGCTTGAGGATGCAGACCTTCTTTTACACATGGTAGATATTTCAAACCCCCGGTTCGAACAGCAAATTAAATCGGTCGAAAACATCATGTCTGATTTAAATCTTGCGGACAAGCCGGTCCTTATGGCATTTAACAAGGAAGATATGGTTAACCGCGAAGAGGCAGAAGGCATATGCAGAAGGTACAATGCTATAGCAATCTCGGCGATTAAGCCCGAAACCTGCCATAGTCTTCTCACGGCGATTGAGGGTATGCTGTGGCCGGTAAAATAAAAAAAGTTTCAGCCGCTTGAACCGTTCGAACCGTTGAAACGGCTCAAGCGGTTGGAACGGTTCGAACGGTTTTTTTACGGTATCTCCGCCGGATGCGTAAATACATAATCATTATACATGACCGGCTTGTGGCAGTTGAAACATTCTTTTGCAAAGTCTGCGTCTTTCCCGTATGGTTTCTGGTCCAGGCCCTTCCAGCGGGCAAATCCCCATCCGCCGGTGGATGCGTATTTTCGTGAGTTCTTGATCATAAATTCTGCATGAACAAATTTTCCGGGGATCTGGGCGGCAGGCCATTTTTTGTGCGTTTGGTCTTTCCAGACAATCTTGGCAAGTATGGTCCCTTCAGGCCATGGATTTATACTTTTCCCCCTCGCGGCCCTGATAGCCGTACTGTTTCCGAGAATGACCCGTATTGTATTGTTGTCGGTCCGGTGTGACGGTGCAATTATCCGCCAGTTCTTATAGTCTTTCGGAATTTCTATGCCGTTCGGCGCTGTAGGAATCACAGTGTGAACAGCAAAGGCGGTTACAGTCAAAAAGATAAAAAAAACAGCCAACGAAAAAAAACAGGTTTTCATGTCGTCACCTCCTCCTTACATAATATCATCAGATGAATGATAGTCAAGATAAAATATTTGAAAAGAGTTCCCCTCTTTGGCAAAGAGGGGTCAGGGGAGATTTTTAAATTAAATTTCCATAAAATCCCCCTCAATCCCCCCCGGATCGGATCTACGACTTTTCCAAAGGGGGAGGTCATTAGGTAACAAGTAAATAAGGGAAATCCTGAAAATGTTTAAAGGATTACGCATTCGAACATTCGAACATTTGATCATTTGAACTTTTTTTGATTCTTTGAATTTTTCCCTTGACAAGAATGATTCTAATGTTGTAACCTTTCTAATATAGAAAGGGTTAAAGAGGTGATTTATGGAAAAGTTTAGAGAATTAGGCCTGAAACTTACACCTCAGAGGTTGGCAATACTGGAGTTCCTTGATGGAAACACTGACCATCCGTCAGCAGACAATATTTTCAGAGAGGTAAAAAAGAAGTACCCGATGATGTCATTTGCAACAGTATACAACACGATTGAGGCCCTGAAGAAAAAGGGAGACCTGCTCGAACTGACTATTGATCCTGAAAGAAGAAGATATGACCCTCAGACGAAGCCGCACCACCACCTGATATGTGTGGAGTGCAAAAAGATAGTGGACGTTCACAAAAAGTTTTCAATCAACGTGCCTGAGGAAGTTGATGATGAATTTGACCTTCTAGGCAATCATATTGAATTTTACGGTGTCTGTCCTGAATGTAAATCTCATTGAAAGTCCGGACGTATGTCCGGGTAAAAAGAAGGAGGTATTGGAAATGGCAACATTTAAGTGCGACAGCTGTGGAGCTACAAAAGAAGGAAGGTGCAAGCCTAAAAAATGTCCGAAATGCGGTTCAGACGGAACCATGAAGAAGGAAGGATAATCATAAGGAGGAAGCAATATGTGCATGGAGCATTCAATAATCTGCAAATGCGGAAAGAGGGACGCAAGTTTTAATTTTAAGAATGAAATAATGCCCCCTGAGGTAATTGAAATCCTGTATTGTCCGGACTGTTCAGGAGACCTGGCAATAGAGCAGCATAATATGCTGCATGACAATGGATGGGTAATTAAATACGACATGGAAGTTGCAGCGCTTTACAATAACAGGCTGCCGGCGCATCATGCGGATAACCTTTCACCGGAGACGCTCTTTGATCAGGGATATGTAACATGGCGCGGTGTATATCCTGGTGATCATATAGACAGTGTGCGGGAAAAGACGGATCTGGCCGAACTGGCAAAAGTGGATCCAAAGAAATATTTCAGTGAAATAAAAAAATGGGCCATAAGCAGGATGGTCCGCTTAAAGGAAGAAGGATGGAGGAAGGCATATGAAGGATAGAAGACTGGAAGAAAAACCGGCATGTTCGGTCAAATCTGCTCCATTTCCGACAGAGGTTAAGTGTCAGTCATGCGGGTATGAAATTGAGGCATGGAGTGATGATACTGAAATAAAGTGCGGGAAATGTGGTTCTTTGTTTAATAACAGCTAGAAACAGGAGGTGAACTATGTCACTAAGCAGGGCGGTTGAGACAGCAGTGAAAATGGAAACGGATGCCATGAGTTTTTACAGCGAAGCGAGAGATAAGATTTCACATCCTCTGGGCAGGAAAATATTTGATGGTTTTGTGTCGGACGAATCACGACATCTGAAAATGCTTAAGGATATACTGAATGACCTGGAGATTGATACGAAGGGTGTTCATATCGGTGAAGACATAAAGACTATATTCACGGAACTCAAGGACGGGATGATGCAGAGAATAACCGCAACAGCGGATGAAATAGAGGCGGTGAAAATAGCGCTTGATTTTGAAAGGGAGGGCTACCATTTTTATGAAAAGGCCGCCCGGGAAGCAGAAGAGGAAAAGGAGAAAAGGCTTTTTGAAGTCCTGACCGCTGAAGAGCAGAAGCACTACGAGATACTTGATAACACTTATAAATTCCTTGCGGATACCGGCGAATGGTTCATGTGGGAGGAACATGGAGTGCTCGAGGGCGGCTAGGCAGTGAATGAATGCTCAATAATTTTTAAAGTTATTATATGGAAATGAATAAAATGGAAAATGAAATCACAGAAGCTCTTGGTGCTATAAGATCTTATATAGAGGCACATGACGGTTACGCAGAACTGGGAGAAGTAAATGGCAGCAGGGTGACCATATATTGCGGCGGACGATGCGCAGACTGCGAACCCAAATGTATCGAAGATGCAATCAAAGATAAAGTGCCGGGCATTGAATTGATTTTCCGGTAAATCAAATGTGAGGTAACCATGCGTTTAAAGAAAGAGATCACAAACATTTTAAGTGAAAAGAAATATGATGAACTGATCAAACAGTCATCAAACACAAGAAGAGTCCTGACCATGCTGATCTCAATGACCTACGACAAGGACAGTGTCATCTCGTGGCGCGCAATGGAGGCCATTGGCCTGATTACCGGCAGGATCGCCGGTACAGATCCTGACATGGTGAAGAGCACAACCGGACGGCTAATGTGGATGATACGGGACGAGTCAGGCGGGATCGGCTGGAGCGCTCCTGAGATCCTGGGTGAAATAGTGAGAAACAATCCTTTATTATGCGCGGACATTGCTACGATTATTGTCTCTTTTCATGAGGAAATAATGCTTACTGCCGGTGTAATGCGGGCTGCCGGGAGAATGGGGAAAACCCACACTGAAATGGTTGATTATGCTGGCCCCATTATTGTTTCCTGCCTGAACAACCAGGACCGGTCAATTCGCGGATATGCCGCATGGGCAGCCGGTGAACTGGGTGTTGCCCTGGCTGCGGACAGGCTTGAGAGCCTCAGGAGTGATACGGATTCTATTCTATTTTATGAAAAAGAAGAATTAATAAATAAGACTGTAGGAGAGCTGGCGGGAGCGGCACTGGCAAAGATTGAGCCGGGAAACCTGGTAAAGGCTTGAATCTGAAATTGCAGGTGATATAATGGTGGAAAGGGGAAGAATTTCATGTACAGGTGCAGTATATGCGGATATGATTATGATGAGGCAAAGGAGGGGAAACCCTTTAATGAATTGCCGGATGACTGGGCTTGCCCGGTATGCAATGCGCCGAAAGAGGCATTCGATCCGGTAAGTTGAAAACAATAGTTGGAGAAAGGAGAAAAGATAATGTCTGACAAAGGAATTTTTTGCGGAAACAATAGTCCCGAGGACCCTGCAAACATGACAGACCCTGAAAAGAAACATACTCCGGTTATAGACTGTCCGGATACGGTAAAGGCCGGGGAACCGTTTCAGGTAAAGATAAATGTCGGGAGTCTTCCCCATGTTATGGAGGAGGCCCATCATATCCAGTGGATAGATGTCCATTCAGGTGACAATTTTAATGTAAGGGTAGACCTTACACCTGTATTTACAAAGCCCGAGGTGATAGTTACTCTCGTAAAGGGCGGAAAACACAGGACCGTAACCCTTAAAGTGGTAGAAAGGTGCAACATTCACGGACAGTGGGTGGCATCAAAAGAAATTACTGTAACGGAATAGAGAACCATATTAGTTTTATAAAAGGAGAAAGAATAAGTGTCTAAATCAGAAAAGAACCTTCAGGATGCATTTGCCGGAGAATCACAGGCCAACAGAAAATACCTTGCATTTGCAAAGCAGGCTGACAAAGAAGGATATTCCCAGGCTGCAAAGCTTTTCAGAGCGGCGGCTGCCGCAGAAACAGTACATGCGCACAGTCATCTCAAAGCGCTAGGCGGGATAAAAAGTACAAAGGAGAACCTTGAGGCAGCTATCGGCGGAGAGACATTTGAGTTTAAGGAAATGTATCCGCAAATGATTGCAGATGCAGAAGAAGAAGGAAACAAAGGCGCGTTGAGGAGCTTTAATTTTGCCAATGAAGTTGAGAAGATCCATGCTGGACTTTATCAGAATGCTCTTGATAATCTTGGCAGGAACGAAGATAGTGACTATTATGTATGTGACGTATGCGGGTTCACGGCTGAAGGCAGTGCCCCTGATGAATGCCCTGTATGCAAAGCCAAAAAACAGGCATTCAGTAAGATTGATTAGTTTTTATAAAAGGTCATTCTGAACTCGTTTCAGAATATCAGGAGATCAAATAGTTAGGAGACCCTGAAACAGGTTCAGGGTGACAAACTGGACTTTCCATAACAGAAATTAACTAAAAAAAGGAGGGGTGAAATGACAGAGGCATGTGAATGTTTAGGATGCAATGTTGGGGCAAAGATCCCGGATTTTAAGCTGACTACTTATGAACCGTCAAAGGGCGATTTCGGCGAGGTAAGCCTTAAAAATCTCAAGAAGAACAAGAAGTGGACCATACTTTTTTTCTATCCCGCTGATTTTACTTTTGTCTGAGCAACCGAGTTTGCCGCTCTGGCAGAGCAGCAGGACAGGTTTAAAAAAATGGGTGCCGAGATCATTACCGTAAGCAATGATACACAGTTTGTACATCTGGCATGGCAGAGAGATGAGCAGTCCCTTGCAAACGTAAAGTATTCAATGGGTGCTGATCCGACCGGAAATCTCGCGAAAATGTTCGGGGTTTATGATGATGAGACGGGTCTTGCACTGCGCGGGACATTTATCATCAGTCCTGACGGCACACTCATGAACGCTGAGGTCAATTATTACAATATGGGCAGAAATGTGGATGAGTTAATGAGGAAGTTCAAGGCGAACCTCCATCTTGCGAAACATACTCAACAGGGATGTCCGGCAAAGTGGAAGGACGAGGGAGACAAGACGCTTACCCCTTCCGCAAAACTTGTAGGAAAGGTGCATGAGGCACTTGAGAAGTAAACGGACTTAAGATATTCAATTGTTGATATAAAGCAGCAGCAGTTAAAAAACTGCTGCTGCTTTTTTCCCGGCTGGAAACTGTAATAAATCTCTTTAAATACTTGTTTTTGAGACGGGAAGTATTATGGACAAGAGTATGGTTATCCGTTATACTTTAGTCCTCATCTGCAATAACGGACCAGAAATTATAACGATAATCAGGAGGAATCATGAAAGCTATTGAAATTAAACCGGATATCTACTGGGTAGGTTCTATAGACTGGGCAGTAAGAGATTTCCATGGGTACTTAACACCAAACGGGACCACCTATAACAATTATCTTGTGCTTGATGATCAGATCACACTGGTCGATACGGTAAAACAGGATTTTTCGAGACATACGCTAAAAAATATCAGGAATTTGATTGACCCTTCAAAGATAGTCAACATTATTATAAATCACATTGAACCTGACCATGCAAGCGCACTGGACACCATTATGTCGCTTACCCCGAATGCCACGATCTATTTGACTAAAAAAGGGCAGAAGGGTCTTGACAGGCATTTTGATATTTCTAAATGGAATATCAAACTGGTAAAGACCGGTGATACCCTGAATACCGGGAAATACACATTTACATTTCTTGAGACGCCGATGCTCCACTGGCCGGATTCGATGATGACATATGTCAAGGAAGCCAAACTACTCTTTTCCCAGGATGCATTCGGACAGCACCTTGCTACATCGGCGAGGTTTGATGATGAGCTGGATGACAGTGTTTCCCGGTCTGTGCTTGATGATGCTGTAATTGAGTATTATGCAAATATCCTGATGCCATTCGGGCAGCTCATTAAATCAAAGATAGCTGAAGTCCAGAAGCTCGGTCTGGAGATAGATATGATAGCCCCTGACCATGGAATAATATGGAGAAATGACCCAGGCCGTATTTTGCAGAAATATCTGGATATAGCTAACGGCAAGGCGGATTTGAGGGTGGCAATAATATATGACACGATGTGGCACAGCACCGAACGGATGACAATTCCATTGATGCAGGGAATAAGGGACGAGGGGATCGACTGCAAGGTCATCAAACTGAGGGCCACACCGATGAGTGTGGCGATCAAGGAGTTCTGGAAGTCGCGCGGCTGTCTGGTAGGGAGCCCTACACTCAATAATATTCTTTTTCCATCTGTGGCTGAATTTCTTACACATCTCAGGGGGCTCCGTCCCAAAAACAGGATGATGGGTGCGTTCGGAAGCTTTGGATGGGGCGGAGGCGCAGTCAGGGACGCATATGAGGAATTCGGGAGAATGAAGCTTGAGGTTTTTGAACCAGGGATGCAGGTGCTATACAGGCCATCTCCTGAGGATGAAACTAAGTGCTATGAATTTGGCCGGGAGTTTGCAATAAAAGTTAAGGAGTATCATAAGAACTTCTGATTATTGCGGAGGTAATGTTTACTGTGAGCAAGAATCACGAACGTATACATATTGACGAAAAGAGTCTCTGCAGGCTCTGCGTTTCCGAACTCGAAAGTATATATTCTGAACTTGATTTATCAGAAGCGGAACTTGGTATTCTCAGTGTGCCCCGACGTATTTTTACCGCTCACTTCCCTGTGAAATTGTCAAACGGTACGACAAAGATGTTCCTTGGACATAGAGTCCAGTTCAATGATGCCAGGGGTCCTTCAAAGGGGGGGATCAGGTTTCACCCTGAACTGACTGTGCAGCATGTGAGCGACCTCGCCTTTTTGATGGCACTGAAATGTGCTGTTGTTAATATCCCCTTTGGGGGGGCAAAGGGCGGTGTTGTGGTAGATCCAAAGGGGTTGACGCGGGAGGAGCTCGAATCGCTGACAAGGGCGTACATCCGTATTATATCTGATTTTATAGGGCCGTTCAAGGATATTCCTGCCCCTGATGTGTATACGGATGAAAACACAATGGTCTGGATGCTGGATGAATATGAGAGGTTAAAACGTGAACATGTCCCTGCCGTGGTTACCGGCAAACCCGAGGAACTGGGAGGCAGTAAAGTACGCAGCTACTCAACATCACTGGGCGGGATCTATGTTCTTGAAAAGGCAATGAAAGAATCGGGTATGGATAAGTCCAAAGTCTGCGTTGTCGTTCAGGGCTTTGGTAATGTGGGAAAAAATGCTGCCCGTATTCTTCACGAGCGGGGCTACTGTGTTGCTGCAGTAAGTGACTCAAAGGGAGGGATAATAAACCTTAATGGTCTGGATATCCATGAAGTGATCAGGCACAAAAAAGAGACGGGTAGTCTGGCAGATTTCAGGGGATCGGACAATATTTCAAATGAGCAGCTGCTGACATGCGACTGCGATGTCCTGGTGCCGGCTGCCATGTCGGACCAGCTTCGTAAAGACAATGCCGGAGATGTGAAGGCAAAGATAATACTGGAACTGGCGAACGCGCCGACTACAAAAGATGCAAGTCAGATATTTTTTGAAAGGTCAATTATGCTGGTTCCGGATGTGCTCGCCAATTCCGGCGGTGTTGTGGGTAGTTATTTTGAATGGATCCAGAACCTGAACAATGATTACTGGGAAGAGGAGAAGGTCCTGCAGAAACTGAAGGATGTCATGATTAATGCATTTGATGATGTTTATTCACTATGCAGGGAAGAGAAGTGTACCATGAAAAAGGCGGCGTACAAGATTGCGATAAAGAGGATTTTGCATGCAGAAAGACTTCGCGGTAACCTATGAATAATATATGGCAGTTCATTTATAACGTTGTGTTATCGCTCTGGATTGGCGGCATTGCTATCTTTACATTCATTGTCACACCGGTCATTTTCAGGGACTTTGAAAGAGACATGGCGGGAAAGATTGTCGGAAAACTTTTTCCAGGTTACTTCCTGTATAATCTGCTGCTTTCGGTTCTTGCACTTATATTTCTCATAGTAATACACGCATTTCTCACTAAATTCGGATTCAGGTTGTCAATGGCACTGGTTGTCTCTGCTGTTATTATTAACCTGTTTGTAGCATTTAAACTTCACCCTGATATCAGAGAGATAAAAAAGGAAATCCATTCTTTTGAAGCTCCTGCCGATAATTCGCACCTCAGAAAAAAGTTCGGGAAACTTCACGCAATAAGTGCATCGCTGAACCTCCTTCTCCTTGCTGACGGGATCATACTGCTGTTTCTCGGCAGTGCATTGAAAAAATAGTAAAGGACGAAAATAATGAACCGACTGAGCAAGGAAAGGTCAGCCTATCTGAAACATGCTGCCGGACAGAAGATCGACTGGTATCCATGGTCGGAAGAATCGTTTGAAAAAGCAAAGAAGGAAGGCAAGCCTTTATTCCTGAGCTCCGGGGCGGTCTGGTGCCACTGGTGCCATGTTATGGCCAAAGAGAGTTTTTACGATGACGAGACCGGGAAGCTTCTGAATGATAATTTTATCAGTATTAAGCTCGACAGGGATGAGCGTCCGGACATTGACCGGAGGTACCAGATGGCTGTTGCTGCTATGGGTGAATCAGGGGGATGGCCCCTCAGCATCTTTCTTACACCGGACAAGAAACCATTTTACGGCGGCACATACTTCCCGCCTGAAGACAGGATGGGGAGGCCCGGGTTTAAAAAGGTATTAAGGGCAGTCTCAGAGTTTTACAGATCAAAACAGGATGAGATAGCCGAATATACGGGGAAACTGCTCGATTCACTCAAACCGTTACCTCTGCCGGATGGGGAGATAAGCGAAATCCAGCTTGATGAAACGGCTAAGAAGATTCTTACAGGAATTGACATGCAGAACGGCGGTTTCGGGAGTGCTCCGAAGTTCCCGATGCCCGGGGCTATAGAATTTCTCATAAACAGATACGTTATGACCGGAGATGAATCTATCGGGCATGCTATACGGATCACCCTGAATTCAATGGCTGCAGGGGGTTTTTGCGACCATCTTGGCGGAGGTTTTCACCGGTATTCCACAGATGAGGCATGGACCATCCCCCACTTTGAAAAAATGGCTGATGACAATGCATGGCTGTTTAGAAACTATCTGACTGCGTATGCTGTCTTCGGTGATCAATTTTACAGGGAAGTTGCAGTCGGGATAACAGGGTTCATAAAAGATGTTCTCTCTGACCCTGACGGAGGGTTTTATGTAAGCCAGGACGCTGATGTTACGCCTGATGATGAAGGCGGATATTTCACTTGGACGGATGAAGATTTCAGGAGGATACTTGATGATGATGAATACAGGGTCCTTTCCCTTCATCTGATGCATGAATCGGGTGCCATGCATCATGACAGTTCAAAAAAAGTCCTGTTTGCGGTTATGGGAGCAAAGGAAATTGCAGAAGAGACAGGTATGAATATTGAAGATGTTATTAAAATAGCTGATTCCGGTAAGGGGAAACTGCTGAAGGAAAGGGACAAAAGGGAGATGCCGTTTATTGACAAGACCCTGTACACATCAATCAATGGCATGCTGATATCAGTATTTTTACAGGGTTACAGAATACTCGGGGACAGCGGCCTGAAAGACCTGGCGCTAAGAAGTCTCAACAGGATAATGGAAACTTTCTATGCAGACGGGAAGCTCTTTCACACAGAGGGGATTCCAGCGATGCTGGATGATTATGTGCATCTGATTGATGCGCTGATTGAGGCATATGAAGTGACTGCTGACAGGTCTTACATTGACCGGGCAGATGAATTGATGGAACTCTCTGTTGGGAGGCTCTGGGACAGAGAGCACGGAGGTTTTTTTGATACTGACGATCATCTGCTGGATTTGAGGATCAGGGAAATAGAAGATATTCCCCGTCCGTCGGCAAATTCACTTGCCATCAGACTGCTGCTGAAACTGCATTATATTACAGAAAAGGCAACATACTTTGAATATGCTGAAAAGGCACTGAGGTCTTTTAATGAAAGGGCAATGGAAGTTAATGTACATGCAGGATACTATTTTTCTTCTCTTGACGCGTATTTTAATACAGTGAAAATTAGTGTGAATGCAGCCCCTGACAGTGAGCTTTCCAAAATATCTGCTTCTCTTTTTGGGGTATCAACATGTATAGTCTATGGAAAAGAGAGCGGGTCTGTAATACCATGCATAAGGGGTGCCTGTTATGATCCTGTTCATGATCCGGGGGAATTAAAAACTTTTTTAAAAGAAAAAAAATATTTAAAATAAACAAATCATAAATATATCCACTTATTTATATTTTATGCATTCATGAAAAAGAGGAGGGAAACATGGAGAACTATTCTATCAATGAGGTAATTGAGCAGGCTGTTCAGACAGAGAAACTGGGATATGAGTTCTATATAAGCATGGCAAACAAGTTTGACAAGGACGAAAAATTCAGGAAGTTTTTTGAAACACTTGCAGTGAAGGAGCAGGAACACGAAAAAACATTCACCGGGTTGAAAGAAAAAATCGGGGACCAGAATCTCGAAGGGTGGGAAGAAGCGTCACAGTATCTGCGGGCAATTGTTGAATCAGAATTTTTTCTCGGTAAAAATAAATCCCTCCCCTCTCTTGATCACCTCGAAACTATTGCTGATGTTGTCCGATTTGCCATCGGGTTTGAAAAGGAAACGCTGCTGTACTTCCTAAGCCTGAAGGATGTTATAAAGGAAAAAGAAATTGTAAATAAAATCATCAATGAAGAGAAGGAGCATATTGTGTGGCTGAGCGATTTCAGGAGATCGTTGGCATAATAAAATGGAAAATGAAGCTTTAGTCAGACTCGTTTTTTTTCTCGGCATCTTTATCATTGTGGCAATCTGGGAAATCAGGTCGCCGCGCCGGACCCTGAACACGTCCAAGACCGTGCGCTGGGTAAGCAATCTTGGAATTATTGTTGTAAATACATTCCTGGTGCGTGCGGTATTTCCTGTTATGGCAATTAATATCGCGTTTACGGCACAGGAGAATGGGTGGGGACTTTTTAACAATCTTGCCGTTCCGGGGTGGTTTGCGGTCATTGGCTGTGTCGTACTGCTGGACATGATTATCTATCTCCAGCATGTTATGTTCCATGCAGTGCCTGTTCTCTGGCGTCTCCATATGATGCATCACGCTGATCTTGATTATGACGTAACAACGGGCCTCCGTTTTCATCCAATCGAGATGGTCCTCAGCATGATAATAAAGATGGGTTCAGTCGCAGCGCTCGGTGCGCCGGTGCTGGCTGTACTCATATTTGAAATTCTGCTCAATGCCCTGGCAATGTTCAACCACGGAAATATTCGCTTGCCTGCACATATTGACAGGGTACTGAGACTCTTTGTTGTTACCCCGGATATGCACAGGGTCCACCATTCAGTAACAATCAGGGAAACAAACAGCAACTTCGGTTTTAATATTCCGTGGTGGGACCGCCTTATGGGCACTTATCGTGATCAGCCTGCTGCGGGACATGAGGGAATGACCATTGGACTGTCACAGTTCAGGGATGCCGGACGGCTGACGCTGCCGTGGATGCTGGTCTTGCCCTTTATTGGCGACCCCGGTCAATACTCTATTAACAAGACAGGGAAAGAGCCTGTAAAAAGAAATTGACGAATGACGATTGACGAATTACGATTTACGAAGTAAAAAAAAACGACAATCGCTATTTTCTGTTCATCTGTTCCTTCGTCAATCGTCATTTTTTGTTCATCCGTCATTCTCCGTTTATCTTTTTTTAGGACAAAAGGGCAGCATTTGATACAATTATAACAATGAAGATTCTGAAGCTCGCAATATTATCTGTATTAATTGTCTGGCCTGTTTTTGCCTGCAAAATGTCCACTGAAACAGGGGATATACACTCCAATGTACGGACAGACCCTGAAAGTATTGCAAGGGGAGATAAACTATTTAATCTGAAGTGCGCATTCTGCCATGACCTTGATGGAAGCGGAGACCGCGTCGGCCCCGGTATGGCGGGGATACTCAGGCAGTCTAAACTCCCGGTCAGCAAAAGGCCGGCAACTCCTGAAAATATTAAAAGACAACTGCTGGAGCCTTACGAGAGAATGCCCTCTTTTACTTACCTTTCGGAAGAGGATATTCAGGATTTAATTGCGTTTTTAAATACGTTATAGTGGGATAATATATGAAAAATGTTTCTTTCAAGTCTCCCCCTTTGGAAAAGGGGGATTAAGGGGGATTTTACGAAAAGTTTCTTTAAAAAATCTCCCCTGGCCCCTCTTTGCTAAAGAGGGGAATAGAGACTGTATTGTCATTAGTGAGGTAATTTATTTTCTGATAACAGTTCCTGTTGACTGCCATGCCTTGCTTTTCCCGGCAGCAACCGGTCGGTAGCATTCTACAATGTCCCCTGTTTTTGCTTTGTTGAAATTCTGTATTTTTATCCCCACCTGCTGTCCCGGTGATGCTTTTTGGACAGAAGCGCTTTCTATATGCATGGATTCTATAGAGCCGGAATAAACCGGGCCCATGGCGGAAATGATACGGAAATGTTTATGAACAGACAATTGGCCTTCTAACACTTCACAACCTATAATGATCCCCTTGCGGACGCTTTTAAAAAGGGTTATTACTTTGGCAGTACCCGTAATTTCTTCCTCCGGAATATGGGGAGCTATGCTCTGCGTTATGTTTCCTATATCGGCGGTTAATGCATAGATCACGTCATAAAGACGTACTTCTACATTGTGTTCATCCAGTTCCTTTTCTATCCCCGGCAGCACATTCACCTGAAAACCGGCTATGAGCCTGCTGCCTGTTTTTGCCATTAAGATATCTGAATGATTTATATTGCCGACTCCGCTGTTTATGATATTTATATCAATTCCATCGTTGGCTATATTCAAAATAGCGGCAGCGGCTGCCTCAATGCTTCCCGCAGAATCGCACTTCAGGACTAACTCCAGTTTTGGTTTTGCATCTCTGGCAGACGAGTCACGGTCAGTGTCCTTATGAGTCTTCATCCACTCCCTGCTTTTTGATATCCTTTCGTGATGATGGCCGTGTTTATGTTTATGCGACATTCAGACTTCTCCCTTAAATGAATAATATCATGGATTTTCTCCAGGCTCAAGGCTTATGAGAAGGGTTGAAAAAGGGCAGGCGCAAGACCTGCCCCTACATCATGGATCTTGCAGGTCCTTTTACCAAATGCAGTGCATCAATATATAATGAAACGGTAACAGGAGGAGGACAAAGTGAACAAGCAGGGAGCGGCGGTAGATCTTACAACTGGAAGTACATGGAGGAACATATGGCATATGTCATGGTCCATGCTGCTTGTTATGTTTTTAAATTTCCTTGTGGGTCTTACCGATATTTATGTGGCAGGATTTCTCGGCCCTGAAATTCAGGCCATAGTAGGCTTTGTCGGCGAACTCTATTTTTTCATCATTATTGTTGCTAATGCAATAAGCATAGGAACCGTGGCAATGCTTTCCAGGGCTGTGGGCTCCGGTGATTTCAGAAGCGCCCTCTCAACGGCGAGACAGTCACTGATCTTCGGGGCTGCATGTGCCCTCGCCCTGATGGCAGCGGGAATTATGTTTCATGAGAGGCTTATAACCCTCGCAGGATTTTCCGGAGATATCAGTGGAATTGCAGGGGAGTTCTTTGTGATATTTGCCGTTGCCCTTGTCCCGAATTATATAGTGATCATCTCAAACGCGGTCTTCCGTTCTGGCGGTGAGGTGAAGCTTACCCTTGCAGCGATGTTCTTTGTAAGTGTAATCAATATTCTGCTCGATTTTCTTCTGGTCTTCGGAATCTTTTCTTTTAAAGGGCTTGGGTACAGGGGAATTGCGTATTCGACCGCGATAGCCATGACCGCAGGTATGATAATATGCATTTTTCTGTTCAGGAGGAGCCGGTGGAAAAATATATTTTCAGGAGACTGGCACGTATCTGCTGATATGGTCAGGAAGATATTTTATTTAAGCTGGCCCGCGGCCCTTCTCCAGGTGTCATGGAACACCGGCAATATCGTTTTATACAACATCCTCGGCCGTCTTCAGGAGGGGAGCATAACCGCAATGGCGGCGCTTACCAGCGGACTCAGAATCGAGGCGCTGATATATCTCCCGATATTTGCTCTTAACATGGCTGCGTCCGTGCTTACCGGCCAGAATCTGGGTGCAGGGTTCCCCGGGAGGGCAGAGAGGATCGGCTGGAAAATATCTTATTCAGGGGTTGCGTTTGTCACCCTTATGGCGCTGCCTGTGTTTATATGGGCAGCTGAAGTTTCTTCTATTGTTGCAAAGGACAGTCATGTTCTTGATGAGACGGCCCGGTATCTCAGGATCATGATGCTCTCCGAACCTCTGATGGCAGTCAGCCTTATTCTTGGAGGATGCCTCCAGGGGGCGGGAGATACAAAAGGTACTATGATCGTCATAGTAAGCACTCTATGGATAGTCCGTCTGCCGCTCGCGTATCTGCTCGCTGTCACTGCCGGCTACGGCGCAGTTGGTGTCTGGATTGCCATGGTTATATCTATGCACTTTCAGGGTATTGTTATGACAATACGTTTCAGAAAGGGGCGGTGGAAAGAACTAAAAGTCTGAATATGTTCATAGCGATTAAATTTTCTTTAGTGTTTTGTGCTGCTCAAATATGTCCCTCTACCCACTGCATCAGGCTTGCCAGATCAACTGCCCCGGACTGTCTGGCGATTTCCCGTCCTCTTTTGAAAATAATCATTGTGGGTATGCTCCTGATATTATAGCTGGCGGCAATGCTCTGCTCTGATTCGGTATTAAGTTTTGCGACCCTCATCCGGGGATGAAGTTCAACTGCGGCCTTTTCAAGAACAGGCGCCATCATTTTACAGGGTCCGCACCAGGAAGCCCAGAAATCTACCAGAATAGGAATGTGGTTATTGTTTATATGCTTGTAGAAACTGATACTTGATAGCTCCAGGGGGTCTGTATTGAGCAGCAGTTTTTTACACTTGCCGCACTTTGGGTTATCTGTGATCTTTTTTTCCGGAACATTATTCGTGCTGTTGCAGTGCTGGCATACGATATGAATAGATTCGCTCATGATATCACCTTTTGATATATATGAAATTATACCCTAAAACAGGCATTTCCATAATGACATGAATCATATAAGTGAAAGAAAATAAATTCATTAACTGAGATTAGTCTACGATAAAAGCAGCGGAGTTGAAAGGCATGCTGTTGATAATGGTTTGGTCTTCCCTGTCGACAAGTTCTTCTTTTAAGATTTTATTCATATATATTTGCGAGTTTGACTCTCAGTTTTTTTAAGTAATTAACATGCTTGACTTCCTGTTCCATCATTTCATTAAATACAATCCCTGCGTTTTTATCTTCGGCAGACCGGGAAAGTCTGCGATACATATTATATGCCTTGCCCTCAATCTCCATTGCCAGGGTCAGCGCCCCCAATTCATCTGTAACGGAATATTTTTCTATCTTTGCCTCAAGGTCTTTTATGGGAATTCCCGCTTCCGTCACGGTCGCGTCGGCTTTATTCTTAAAGTCCTCATAAGTCATTATATCTCTGTCATCATGAATTGCCCGGTAGAGGAACAGGATAAAATCCATATGTTTCCCTTCCCATTCCGAAAGACATGTAAAAGTTTTTTGGGCTTCAGTATTGACTGCCTTTTCAGCCGCTTCCGTATAAAAAACCTTTGTGCCCTTCTCCATCAGAAATGCTTCACTAAGCGCTGCCAGTAAATCTTCTTTGCCTGTTATCATTACTATTTTATGCGTGTATTCATATAAAATATGAATAGCATATTTCAGATTATGGTCGTTTTAATAAATTGGCTATGATAAAAATCATATAAAAAGTCATTATATCGTATACAAATTTTAGCAAAATAAAAACGCTTGTCAAGTGTCTGTAAGCCCCTAATTAATAAGCTCTTTTTAACGGTCAAAAGAAAGACGGGCTGTATTTTATGTTTAACTGCAGGGAGATTTTCAGGGGGTGTTCATCTGCCCATATTTTTTCATTGAATAATTCTTATTTTATGATAATATTCTTACTAATACATGTGATTTGATTATAGCGTGCTTTGTATCGAACCGACACCGGAATAGAAAGGAGTTTTATTGAGTGAGTCTGGAAACGCTCAAACAAGTCGTATCACTTTCTGAAAAATTGGGTCATGTATTCGTAGCGACTGCTGATGCATCAGGATTACCCCACATGGCTGCCGCAGGAAAAATAAAACTTGCTCCCAACGGACAGGTGGAAGTCACATCATGGTTTTGTCCGGTTACTGTGGACAATTTAGCTGTCAATAAATATGTAACTCTTGTGGTCTGGGACGCAAAAACAGACACAGGATATCAGTTGCTCGGCAATTGTGAAGAGGTGCAGGAGCTTCATATGCTCAACGGGTATGCTCCGGAGATAGAAAGCAAAGCGCCTGTCCCGCAGGTCGAGAGAAAATTGACAGTAAAAGTAGACAGAATAGTCGATTTCAGGCACGCTCCGCATACTGATACAGAAAAATAAACTATTTAATTCAAAGGGGAGGTTACCATAGCTAACGAAAAATTAATTGCCGCATTAAATTCTGATCTTGCCCTTGAGCTTGGTGCAATAACACAATATATGTGGCATCATGTTATGGCAGTGGGAATGGAAAGTCCTGAGATCAAGGAAATATTCAGGAACATTTCCATGGTGGAGATGAAGCATGCGGAAGCCTTTGCTGAAAGGATAGTATATCTGGGAGGAACTCCTGCAGCCAAACCCCATAAGATAAAAATGGGGGGGAAATTGAAAAAGATGATCCAGGATGACCTTGCCGGAGAGAGGGTGGCCATCAAGCAATATAAAAATCACATAAAACTGGCGGATAAACTGGATGATCCGGTAACACGTCAGCTGCTTATCGACATTGTAAAAGACGAAGAAGAGCATGATGATATATGGAGTTCAATACTCGGTATAAAAACACTTGCTGAAGAAAAGCGATAGCAGACACTTCTAAGTATGCCCATTATCCTGCATATAAGTAAAAACAGATATTTATATCACTTCAATTTTCAACCATCAATTTATTCTTTTGTTGTGTCTGATGAAACCCGGTCCCTTGCAAGATCAAGCAGTTCAATAACCTTCTCGTCAGTAGTTTGTTCGAAATCAACGTAATGCATGCCAATAGCCCTGAAGAATGCCGGGGTACTCAGGCAGAGCAGGTCATCAACGTCTTTTTGCAAGGATTCGATTGTTTCCGGAGGTGCTACGGGAACTGCGAGAACAAGTTTTTTGAGGGGTTTTCGACGTAAGCTGCTTCACGACTTTAGGAAAGCTGTCTCCTCTCGGATACAGATCTGCTGTTGCAGAGATTAATGGTTTTAAGTTCTCCGGTTTTTAAAATTTATTTACCCAGTGCCTGCTCCAGGTCCATTGCATGCTCCTGTTCCATAGCTAGTATATTTCTCAACTGCTGAGCAAGATGGTAAAGATCTAATTCTTCGGACTGCCTTATCCTTGCTATGTAACGTGCTATGGCATCATTCTCACCATCAAGGTCCTGCTGAAGCATTGTAACGTTATCACTGGAGATCTTTGCCGATGGCACATCAACTGAAGGCACCCCCCCCAAATAATCAATCTGTGCGGCCAGGGTTGTTGCATGCTGTAATTCCTCCTGGGCATGAATTATTAATTCTTTTTGTATACTCTGGTACATGGCGCCCTTTAAAACACCCTGATGCTGGGTATACTGAACTATTGCAGTATACTCAAGTGCAAGGTCGCTGTTTAATAATTCAATTAACTTCTCTTTTGTCAGGCTTGTCATTTTGACCCTCCTTTCTTACTCCTTGAAGAAAGCGGGATGCTCCATCTTGTCAGGTACACTCTGACTTGCGATACTAACATTCCGGAATGTCCTCGCTTCTGTGCTGTTTTTTTTTTGATCTTTTAACCTTTCTGCATGGAGCTAAGAGTAACTATTTAACAGCCGGTTTCGACTCTTTGTAGGTCAGTACCCTGATTATTCCGATCGTGCTGCCGTCACCGGTCGTACAGGAGTCCGAGACAGAAACGACTTTCTCCACGCTGCTTTCCCGGATAAACCGGTTGACCTGATTATCCAGTTCTTCCAGCTCATTCATTGCATGTAAAATTTTCAACTCGTTCGTAAATGTTTTCACCTTAATCATAATCATACCTCCCTTACCGGTCAGTCAGAAATGCAGTCTTTAAAACCAGCAAATAGTTTATTCTTTTTTTATCTCTGATACATATTAATTGATATGATCTGGATCATATTAAGCCCGGTTCATAATACATACGTCGCTCTTTTGCTCTGTTGAACTGTTGCACTGCGGCACTTAAAATGGGCTGCTTAACTATATAGAATATAAAGATAAATAATCGTTGCACTATCGGCAAATCAGGTATACAATAAAATTAGGAGGAGAGAAAATATCTTCCTGAAAGGGGGTGTGAATTATGACAGCCCAAGGATTAAAGAAACTGGTTACGCGGGAAAGCCCCGGATATCTGGATCCATTCTATGATATGGAACATTGGTTTGAAGAGTCATGGAAAAGACCATTTTCACTGTTTGGTCCATCGATCTGGACTGACCGCCGCACGGACGATCGTTATGAGATTTCACCGAGCGTTGATCTTTTCAAGGAAGGCGGTGAAATTGTCATGAATATCGATCTTCCTGGAGTCAAGAAGGACGATATCAAGATTGACCTTAGCGAAAACATTCTGACACTCTCCGGTGAAAAGAAGAGAAAAGATAAATTTGAGAGAGAAAACTACTGCAGGTGTGAGCGTTCATTCGGTTCATTCATCCGCAGGTTTGAAATGCCCGGCGATATGGATGTTGAAAAGATCAAAGCACACTTTGAGGATGGAGTTCTCGAAGTAAGGATCCCGATTAATGAATCTGAAAAGAAACACAAAAAGATAGCGATCCACTGATCCCGAGAATCCCCGGCGCCTTTCGCAACGCCAGGGATTTTTTTTTGCAAATTTACCTTAAAATTCCCTTAAGTAAATGATGAATAGCTGTTCTTCAGTTGCAAAACATTGCCGGTTACAATTAACATTTTATAAGTGTATAACCCAACAGCGTTATTAAAGGAGAAATATAATGACTATTATTCCCGAGGGTGAACAGTTGAGAAAGGCCGTCAAATGGATATCCGATGAGCGTTCCGATAATCCTGGAACCGGCCTGTCCGGATTGATCGGCGATGCCTGTCTGAAATTTGATTTGCCGCCAAAAGACGCGGAATTTCTCATGCGTTTTTTTACTGAAAAAGATTCAGATAAATCAGAAATGGTTTAATGTACTGTTGGGGCGATTTTTGAACAAAATTCGGTCTCGTTACTCAGAACCCTTTCAGCACCTTTGCACATCAATAAAAATATTAAGAAATCTTATCTTAAGCTGAATGCTTAAAATAAGTGATTTGTCCCCGATTTTTCAATGTACAATAATCATTGACAGGAGAAGTACATGGTGATATGTTAAATATATAGACATAGACTCTCCCGAAAAAGCCGAACCCTTCGTGAGAAGGGGGCGGAAAGCGGCGGGTCTTATAGGAAGTATAAGATGGCCGAGTTGCCGGAGGATGACCTCTGGTAATTTCGGCTTTTTTATTGGGAGGTGAATGAAAGCCCTGACATTCGGGGGCTGGTGAAAGGGAAGATGAGAAAAAAAGACATAGAGGCAAGCGGATCGGTCTTGTAAATATAAAACAGTGCCCGTGGGATTGCTCATGGATAGTCTCACGGAGAAGGAGGTGATTTGGTTATGAAGGTAAGAGAGTTAATGAATAAAGAGTTTGTTTCTGTTCTGCCGACAGCCACGCTTCACGATGCTGCCCTGAAGATGAAGGAATACAGCATTGGTTCCATTCTGATTTGTGAAGACGGCTGGGACCTGAAGGGGATAGTAACAGACAGAGACATAAGCCTTGCCGTGGCCGCAGACTTCAAAGATCCGAAGACAACCTTTACTTCAACTATTATGAAAAAGGAACTGGTAACAATAGGGTCTGATGCGGATGTTGATTATGCCTTAAGGTTAATGAACAAGTCTGTCATACGCAGGCTCCCTGTATGTGATAACAAAAAGGTAGTCGGAGTTCTGTCTACCTCTGATGTGGCTACCGAGATCAAGGATGAGCTGAATCAATTTATTGGTCTTGAGGAAGCCTTTGCGAAACACCACTGACAATGAAAACAAAAAAGGCCGGTCCGCAAATATTACGCAGCAAATGAATTGTTGCTCGGAAAGGAGATGAAAAATATGAATGTTAATCTTTCAAATAAAGAAAAAATCTCTCTTGTTTCGGTACTCGAAAGATTTATACCTGAACTCAGGGGAGAAATTGCATCAGGCGTAAAACATGACTGGAAAATGGAGATGAAAAAGGAGAAGGATATACTAAACGGTATCCTGGACAAACTGAAAGGAATGAAGCCATCGTAGCTCAAGAGCGGACGTTTAGAAGTTAATGTGCGGATACTGTAGAACTAAGAGAAGATAAGGGTTTGAACAGTTTAAACCGCACATTTTAAAGTAGGAGAATTATGCCGGAATATGAATATCGATGCATGGAATGCAGTTTGGACTTTGGCATAAACCTTACTGACAAAGAATATGCTCAGAAGCCGAAATTGTTATGTCCTCACTGTGGGGCAGAGCATGTTCACAGGAAACTGCCGGAAGGATTCACCGGATCCTAGTTGAAAAGTGAGGAATGTCAGGGGGTTAAGAATACGGCTGTAATAAGTGTTGAAAGATACAGTTTCTCTGTCAACACGTCAATAGACTACTGTCCCTTTTGAAGCGCCGATTGAGCCGCAGGAATAGTTCGTAAAAAGTTCAGGCAACGGTCTATTTTCTTTTATATAGCCCTATGATCTGACTCTCTTCGATAACATGTCCTTTCATTGCTTTTTCGAGATCGGTCTTTTTTGATTTCGGGTCAAGCCTGAGTGAACTGTCAAGGGCATAGAGTTTGAAGAAGTACCTGTGAGTACCTGACGGCGGACATGGGCCGCCGTAATCATTTCTTCTGAAATCATTAATCCCCTGCCGGGCTCCTTTTGGCAAAGTGTTTTCCTTTATTTCGACTGTACCCGGGTCAATGTCCCATAAAACCCAGTGGACCCATGTACCCATTGGGGCATCAGGGTCATCTACTATGAGCGCGAGTGACTTTGCATCAGCAGGTACATTCTCAATAAATAGGGTCGGATTAACATCGGTCCCGTCACATGTGTATTTCGACGGAATACGACCATTATTTTCAGATACTGGACTGGATATTTTTAAAGTTCCCATTTGTACTTTTCATTCTTGATGAGCTGGATAGACCGGATAATAGGAACCCGGCCCTCTGTCTGACCTTACATTATTTCTTTAAAGACTTGATGTAAGAGACAATGTTTTTCATGTCCTGACTGTCCGGATCTATGGCAGTCCCCTTAAGAGGATTTACAATACAGAAATTGACAGCTTCCTGAAGGCTGTTCTGTTTTTTCCCGAAAATGTTAAATTCTTTCTTATTACCGGCAGCTTCCAGCCCTCTACCATTGGGATGACACGAATCACATGATTTCCCGGCTGTCCCGTTTCCGAGATTTTTATCGTTAAAGAGAGCTAAGCCTGAATGAATATCCAAAGAACCGTAGGAAGGAGCTTCTGCCTCTTTTTCTGCTCCGGCTGTATAGGCAAAAACAATACAGGTAAGTATTATTGACAAAATCATAAATGTTGAAATCTTCATTTTTATATCCTCCTTTTTTATAGCCAAATTCAGGTTGTAATTTCTCTTATACCATAAAATAATGCAGTTCGCAATAGAAAAATTCACGAGAAAAATTCACGAGGAAACTAACGATAATTTTCAGCTTTAAATTTATCAGGTATAGACTGTTTTCAGGCTGCTTTTTATTGGGGATGATTACAGGCATTAATCTGCAATCTTTCAACCTGTTTCTCTTAATCCATAAGAGATTTATGAACTTCAGGACAGCATCGCACAGCCTGCCCGATGGCGTGCCCATTCAGGACGTCTTTTTGCAAGCTCATCTTTGCCGGGCTGTTCATCATATGGTTTCCTCAGTACCTCAAGCAATTCATTGACCATAGTGTTATCTCCCTGCTCCGCTTTGTCGATAGCGAGCTGTGCAATATAGTTCCTCAAGAGATATTTGGGATTGACCTTATTCATCTTTTCCCTGCGCAGATCATCCGGGGTCCTGTCATGATTCACACGTACCCTGTACTGCTCTATCCATTTACCGAGACTGACCTTATATTCTTCATTTAACTGCTCCGATACATAATAGGCATCAGAGAAATGCTCTATAAGATTATGAACCGATGATGTATGCGTTGCTTTACTATTTACATCAAGCGCTGCCAGTCTGCGAAAGAATATAGTCATGTCAGTTTCGACATGCTGAAGCAGACCCTGCATATCTGTGATCAGTTCATTGTCACTATCTTTATTGAAACCGGCAAGGCCTAATTTATCCGCCATCATTCCTTGCCATTTATCGAGCAGATGATTTGAATAGGTCTGGATAGCATCCTCCAGCGGCTTGACTTCATCAATTAAGGGATGAATCGCATTTGCAAGCTGGATAAGATTCCACCTGGCAATCCCGGCTTGATTGCCGAATCGGTATCTGCGGCCCTCTGCATCCGTAGTGTTGGGTGTCCAGCCTGGATCATAATCCTCGAGCCATCCATAGGGACCATAGTCGATAGTGAGTCCCAGAATAGACATATTATCTGTATTCATTACTCCATGAACAAAACCTGTACGCAGCCAGTGCACGATCATCTCTGCTGTTGTCTTACAGATCTCATCGAACCATGCACAATATACTTCTTTTGACGGCTCGCCCAGATGCGGGAAGTCGGTGCGTATCGTATAATCAGCAAAGCGGCGCAGTAGATCCAGTTCTCCTCTCGAGGTGAAAATCTCGAAATTACCGAACCGTGTAAATGACGGAGCTGCCCGGCAGACTATCGCTCCCGGCTCCGGCTTAGGGTTACCATCATAAAACATGTCCCTGATCACCTGCTCTCCGGTAGTTATAAGACTTAGTGCTCTCGTAGTCGGGACCCCGAGGTGATACATGGCCTCGCTGCATAAAAACTCACGGACCGATGATCGTAATACCGCAAAACCATCTCCCATTCTTGCGTATGGAGTAGGGCCGGCACCCTTAAGCTGGAGTATCCATCTTCTTCCCTCTTTGTTAACTATCTCTCCCAGGTTAATAACACGGCCATCCCCGAGCTGGCCTGCCCAGGTGCCAAACTGGTGCCCGCCATAACAGGTGGCATAGGTATCCATCCCGGATAAAACCTTATTGCCTGAGAATACCTGCACAAAATCCCCGGACTCACAGAGCTCTGGAGAAAGGCCAACCTCTTCAGACATTTCCCTGGAGAAGGCTACCAATTCAGGTCCACCTGCCTTTACCGGCTGGACGCTGGAATAACAGGAGTTGGTAACCTGGCGTCTTTCATTTGTACTTTCAGGGTCTGCCGGAAGATCGCGGGTATATGTATTGTCAAAATGTAATGCATTCTCCAGGTTTATGCTGTCTTGAGATTTCATTATATTTATATTCTTTCCTGATTTTATTTCACAGTCATCCCATAAGTTCGTAAAACAGGTCAAACACGCCTGAATTCCTATCAAATTTTCTTTAATTCTCAATCAGTGAGTTTCTTGTTTTTATA